>JAZSGQ010000097.1:0-19439 GCA_045532805.1 Eubacteriales bacterium | reverse complement strand
ATCGCCGCGGTCCTCGCCCTCGGCTTCTTCGGCTCCATGGTCCAGTCCAACTCCATCGCCTCCACCATGAGCACCGCGTTCGGCATCCCGGCCTGGGTCGTCGGCCTCGCCGTCGTGGCTTTCGCCGCTTTCATCTATATTGGCAACGTCCAGCGACTCGCCTCCGTCGTCGAGAAGCTCGTCCCCATCATGGCTGTCCTTTATCTCATTGGCGGCATTGCCGTGCTCGTGGCTAACGCGGCCAACATCATCCCGGCCATCCAGCTCATCTTCTACTGCGCCTTCAACCCCGAGGCCCAGGTCGGCGGCGTCACCTACGGCCTGATCGCAGCCCTTCTCCAGGGCGCCAAGCGCGGCCTGTTCTCCAACGAGGCAGGTATGGGCTCCACGCCCCACGCGCACGCGCTTGCCAACGTCAAGGATCCTCACCAGCAGGGCATTGCCGCTATGATGGGTGTGTTTATTGACACTTTCATCGTGGTGACGATGACGGCACTCGTTGTGATCTCCACAATGTATGCGGGCGACGGCTTGATCGCAGGGCTCACCAAGACGAATATTGCACAGGCCGCCTTCGGCAAGGCGTTCGGTGTACTGCTCGGTGAGCAGGCAGGCATGATCTTCGGTAACATTTTCGTTTCCATTTGCCTGTTCTTCTTCGCCTTCTCCACCATCATCAGCTGGAACCTGTTCGGTAAGATCAATGCGAACTATCTGTTCGGCAAGGTCGGCACGACCGTTTACGCCGTGCTTTCCGTCGGCTTCATCTTCCTTGGCTCTCTTTTCAAGAACGATCTTGTCTGGGAGCTGACCGACTTCTTCAACTATCTGATGGTATTCCCCAACGTCATCGTGCTGGCCGTGCTTTCGGGCATGGTAGCCCGTGTGGCCTGCCGCAAGAAGGAATGCTGCTGCGCGTGCGCCGATGCCGAGGCCGTTGCAGCGGAATCCGCCGAGGACAAAGAATAACTCTGACATAGGGAATGCCCCGTTTTCTGCGGTTGCAGGAAACGGGGCATTTTTCATAAGGGTTGCGTGCACCGCATATACTGAAGCGAAGGGGTGTGAGCGTTTGGGTGTGTGGGAAACGGTGGAGAAAAAACGGCGCGTGTTACGGCACGGCGGTCGCGCGGTGCTGTTTTTGGAGTTGGAGTTGCCTTGCGGCGGGAGCGCGCTTTGTCAGCACGCACGCGCCCTTTCGACGGCACTGGGGGAATATGCGGTGGGGGTACTGTTGCCCGTGGCTATGAGTGAACTGGAAGAGGCGGTGGTAACGGCACGCGGATATGCCTTTTTCCCGCACCGTTATGCCGTTTCCTTTCAAACGGCGCAGGTGTATGGCGGCGTGAGAGTCACACTGTGCGCCACGCACGAAAGAGGACGGGAGATTTGCTCCTTTCGCACACTCGTGATGCATTGGAGCGCGGACGGGGCGTTGCAAATGAAACAGCGCGGGGGACGCAAATGCGTCACCTGCGCTTACTTTATTCGGTCAGGCGCTTGATGAGATAGCGGCCGACGCGCTCCATGTGCGAGAGCGCCGTGGGAATCAGCTCGTCGGGATAGCGCTTATAGAAGCCGCCCGCCTCGTAGGTGAAGTGCCCCTCGTAGTCGATCTCGCGCAACGCCTCGATGACCGATTCCCAGTTGATCTTGCCGCTAAAGGGCAGGGTGTGAGAATCGTGAACGAGGTCGTTGTCGTGCACGTGCAGGCAGGCGATGCGGTCCTTGCCAAGTCCGCGGATGAGCGCGGCGGCGCCCGGGGCATCCGTCATTTCCGCGTGGCCGAGGTCAAGGCAGCCCACAAGGTAGGGGGAGTTTGCCATATCGATCTGCGCGGCAAAGTCCTCTACCGAGCCGCAGGCGGTGGGATAGGTGAGCGTTTTCGTTTCGTCGCGGTAGTTCCACATATTCTCGGTGGCCATACGCACGCCGAGGCGCTCTGCCGTGGGCAGGAGCTTTTCGTAGAGGTATTCGTAATTTTCCCGCGCCGAATAGTCATTGCCCGGGTGTACAACGAGCAGATCGCATTCCAGCACGTGGCACATCTCCATAGCGCGGGTGTGCAGGGCGATAAATTGCTCGAAATCCTCCGCACTGCCGATCCTGCCAAAGGGGGAGTGCGCTTGCACGCAGGGAATGCCGCATTCCTTGGCAACGTAACGCACCTTTTTGGCGTGATCCAAATAATCGTCGCCGCGAATGGCGTGCTCCTTGTCATCCATGGAGAAATCAAAGGCGTCAAAGCCCGCCTCTGTGATCATACGCACGGCCTTAAAATCGTTCCAGCGCTTGCCCAGCAAGCCCGTATTCGTTACAAGTTTCATAGCGGCACCTCGCTTTTCTTGATTGCTTTCATTATAGCACGGTGCGCTCTTGATGTCAACGAAAAAGAGACCGCCTTGGCGGTCTCTTTTTCGTTTATTCACTGCGAAGTGCCTCAACGGGGTCTTTTTTCGAGGCAATACGCGAGGGGATCACGCCTGCGATCAGCGTGAGGATCATACTGATCAGGATCAGTGCGACAGCGCCGCCCCAAGGCAGAACTGCTGTGATGGAGGCGATACCCGTGAGGGCGCGCAGAATGAGCGTGATGGGAATGCAGACAAGCACTGTGAACAGAATACCGATCGCGCCCGCCGCAAAGCCGATGATCAGCGTTTCGGCGTTGAACACGCGAGAGATATCCTTCTTGGAGGCACCGATGGCGCGCAGGATACCGATCTCCTTGGTGCGTTCCAGCACCGAGATATAGGTGATGATACCGATCATGATGGAGGAGACCACCAGTGAGATCGACACGAAGGCGATCAGCACGTAGGAGATCGCGTCCACAATGATCGTGACGGAGGACATCATCGTACCCACCACGTCGGAGTATTTGAGCTGATCGGCCTCGCCAACGCTCTTGTTATAGTTGTCGATGAGCAACTCGATCTGCTCCTTGGCCTCAAAGTCCACTGCGTAGAAGTTGATGGAAACGGGCTTTGCCTCCTCGGCGTCACCCAGCTTTTGGAGTGTCGACTCCAGGGTGGCGTCCTTGTCGGTGACCATATCGTAGAGCGTCTGCTCAAAGGTCCCGAACATTTCATCGTCCATTTGCGTAAGCAACAGTCGCATGCTCTTGTCGCCGATCTGCCAGTTCACCATATCAGCGTTCATTTCGTCGTAAAGGGCTGTCATATAGTCGTCGGAGCAGATGTCCTTGAGACCGCTGATGGCCGTGGGCATTTGCTCGGAGGCGGGTGCACCGTTGATGAGCAACATCACCTGCGCGTCCGAGAGCAAAGGTAAGAGGTCCACCAGATTATCCTTGGTGAGCGCCACGCTACCGAGACCGTCGGGTACCTGCTGCACGGCGGAGAGCAATATACCAAGGGCCGTGACGTCCTGGGGTACGTAAGGAGGCATAGCAGGGTACACAACGTAGTCGTTTTCCACAGCGTTGTTGAGCATACCCGAGATCTTTTCTGCCAGTTTCTCGTCCTCCAGTGTGCCGACGAACATTGCCACGGTGTCGGCATTGACGTTGAGCAGGCCTGCATACTCGGGGTCCTGCAGGATTATTGCGGTCATCACACTGTAAAAGCGTTGCATATTGGCAGAGCCCACGCGCTCGATGAGATCCTCGATGTTCTCTCTTGTGTAGGGCGTGCGCTCAAAGGGAGCACCCGTGAGCACGCTGTGGTTCGGGGTCCTTTTTTGCTGTGCGATGATCGCACTTTCGGTGTTCTTCTCGAGGATCAGTTCGGTGAGTCCCTTGGTGTAGCCGATGGCACCCTGAATCGAGGTGGCGGCCACGCCCTCACGGGGACGCACGATGCCCGAGATCACCAGTTCGGTGCCGTGTTCGGTCACGAACTTCTCCTGATCAAAGGCCACCTCGCGCATATCGTACCACTTGGGGTATTCCACACCGTCCACGGTGTAGGTGCCGCCCGTCTTATCGTAGAAATCGGAGGTATTCAGCAACAGGAACTTCATGCCGATGAAATCGTCCAACTCGTACGGTTCCATGGGCGTGGTGTCGTACTCGCCCTTCAGCATCAGATCCTCCATAATACCTTCCAGCTCGCCCTGATCGAGCACGCCGAGCATATACAGCGTCATTTTGCTGATCTGGTTGTTGGAACTGACCACCAACACGACCTCGTTTTTCGAGGTGGGCCAGCGGCTGTTTTCGCCGACCAGTTCATACTGCTGATCCAGCAGCTGCTCGTTGTCGATCATCTCGGAGAAGATGCCCATACCGCCCATGGGGGAGGCGTTCATCAGTTCGCCCATACCCGAGAAGGCGTCACCCATATTTTCAAACACCGTGGTGGGGTTGACTTGGGTCTTGCCGTCTGCGGTGAAGATCTGCAGGTCGAAATCGTAGGTATATTGGATATCGTTGACAAGGCCCTCGATCTTGTCGGGATTTGCCTCGATCCAGGCCTTGAAGGCCTCCAGGTTGTTGCTCACCGTGGCGCTCATGGCCGACATCATCGTGCCGAGCGAATCGTCTACGTAGATCTTGCCCGTGTCCGAGTAATCCGTGCCGTTGTCCGCCGCCGTCATCGCGGCAAGGAGTGCGGAATAATCCTGTGTCTCCTTTTGAATGGTGAGGGGATAGGTGGAAAGCGTGTCCTCCTGCACGGTTGCGATAAACAGGTTCACACCATTGGAAAGCGCCAGGATCAGCGCAATGCCGATAATGCCGATGCTACCCGCCACCGACACAAGCAGCGTGCGCGCTTTTTTGGTCAGCAGGTTGTTAAAGGAGAGCGAGAGGGCCGTGAAGAAGGACATCGAGCGCTTTCCCTTGCCGCTCTTTGCGGTTTTCTCCTTTTTTGCTTTCTTTTCCTTCTTTTCTTTTTCGGGCGCTTCGGTCTCTGCTACCTCGGTGGGCGCACTTGCCGTCTCGGTGGAGAAGGGATTGGAGTCGCTTTGTACCTCGCCGTCCAACAGGCGAATGATGCGACTGCTGTACTGCTCGGCAAGCTCGGGGTTGTGCGTGACCATAATGACCAGCTTGTTTTGGGAAACGCGCTTCAGGATCTCCATGATCTGCACGCTGGTGCCCGTGTCAAGGGCGCCGGTGGGCTCGTCTGCGAGCAGGATATCGGGGTCATTCACAAGCGCACGCGCGATGGCCACGCGCTGCATCTGGCCGCCCGACATCTGATTGGGTTTTTTGTGGATCTGGTCACCGAGTCCCACCTGTTCCAGTGCTGCAATGGCGCGCGCACGGCGCTCCTCGCGGGAGACGCCCGAAAGCGTGAGGGCCAGTTCGACGTTGGAAAGCACCGTCTGGTGCGTGATGAGGTTATAACTCTGGAATACGAAGCCGACGGAATGGTTGCGATAGGTGTCCCAATCGGCGTCCTTATATTCCTTGGTGGAGCGACCGTTGATGATCAGATCACCGCTGTTGTAGCGATCCAGACCGCCGATCACGTTGAGCAACGTCGTTTTGCCACAGCCCGAGGGGCCGAGGATCGACACGAATTCGCTCTTGCGGAACTCAAAGCTGACGCCGTTCAGCGCCGTGACAGTGGTTTCGCCCGTGGTGTAGGTCTTGACGATCTCACGAAGGGAAAGCATAGGTGCGTTATCTCCTTAATATATTGTATTTTCTTTAGTATAACAACGAATTGTGATTAGCGAGTGAAGGATTGTTACGAAAATGGAAATATTGCAAGAGACTTTTGAGGACAAAACGCCCGTCCGCGGGCACTGTGAGGTGCCGTTGGACGGGCGGTGGATCACTTTTTACCAGCAAGTTCTGCGGCGGCCTTTTGCTCGGCCTGGTCACGCAGGAACTTGTCGCGATTGAAGCCCTCGGTGGTCTTCTCGCGGATCTCGCCTGCCTTGGAAAGCGCCCACTTGGTCAGCACAGGGCCGACCAGTTCCAGGACGAGCACGGAGAACAGCACGATGTTGCGCACCAGCACGCCGTCACCGGGCATGGACTGCTCCACGATGGCGGACATACCCAGTGCCACGCCTGCCTGGGGCAGGAGGGTGATGCCGAGGTAGCGCTGTGTTTTTTCGTCACAGCCCGTGAGTTTGGCACTGCCCATCGTACCGAAGTACTTACCCAGTGCGCGGGAGAGAATGTAGACCACACCCACCAGAATGATCCAGCCGTTGGTGAGGATATCCAGGCGGAGTTCTGCGCCGCTGAGCACGAAGAACAGCACGAAAAGGGGTGCCGTCCATTTGTCTGCACGGTCCATGATGTCGGCGGAGAAATCGCACAGGTTGCAGAACACGGTGCCCAGCATCATGCAAACGAGCAGGGAGGAGAAGCCGATCTCGACCTCGCCCAGTTCAAAGTGAAGCATCGAAATGGCCACGGTGAGCAGTACGAAGGTGATGGAGAGCGACATACGCTTGGAGCCCGAATGGAAGAAGCGCTCGCAAACGGTGAAGAGGTAGCCCATCAGCATACCGAGGGCAAGGGAGAGCACAACCTCAAGGAGCGGATTGACCAGAATGGACACGATGCTCACAGCGCCCGCGCCGATCGCCTTGGCAATGCCAAGGGAGATCGAGAAGATCACAAGTCCCACCGCGTCGTCCAGAGCGACGATGGGGAGGAGCAGGTTCGTCAGAGGTCCCTTGGCCTTATATTGGCGCACGACCATCAGCGTGGCGGCGGGAGCCGTGGCCGATGCGATGGCGCCGAGAATGATGGCGGCGGGGAGGGAGAGCACGTGCGGGATCGCGTAATGCAGAGCGATGAGCGCACCGTCCACGAGCAGCGTGGCGGCGACTGCCTGCAGAATACCGATCACGGTGGCCTGCTTGCCGATGGTCTTCAGTTCCGACATACGGAACTCGTTGCCGATGGCAAAGGCGATAAAGCCGAGTGCCACGTCACAAATGAGCTCGAAAGCGGGGTTGGCCACGCTACCTTCGAGAATGCCGAAGTCGGCCTTGGAGAAGCCGAGATGCGTGATGGGGAGTTCCAGTGCCGAAAGATCGAGGGCACCGAGCAGGAAGGGGCCGACCAGAATACCTGCGACCAGGTACGCGGTGACGGCGGGGAGATTTAAGAGCTTGGCGGGGCGGGACATCAGGAGTCCTGCCAGCATAGCGACCGAGAGCGTGATGAGAATTTGCATGATAGAATTGCCTCGCTTTTTTTCCTATTGTTAAATTGAACACATACCGCTACATTATACTCCTTCCCCTTGCGTATGTCAAGACATAAAATGAAAAAAATCAGGGCGCGCCGAACAAATGCGGCGCGCCCTGATTTTCAGTTATTTTCCTCGGCAACGGTGATCTCGCCAAGGCAGTTGATCGCAACGCTTGCGATCGCGTTTTTGCAGGCGGTCTTTTGCGTGTAACCACGTGCGCAGGTCAGCAGATTCTGACCGTTGGAGGCGCAAAGGCGGAAGCGGAATTTGTCCTCGTTGTCGATGTAAAGTTCGAACTTGGGATACTTGAATTTCTCCTTGGAAATATGCGTACGGTCCTCAACGGGTACGGATTTTGCGATTTTTGCCACGCTTGCCACGGCACTCTTACAGGTGGCCACGGTGGCGTAGGTCTGTGCGCTTTTGGCAATGAGTTGGGTGTTGGCGGCGCGAATGACGTAAACGTAGCGTCCGTCGCGCGAGCGCTTGATCTCCACCGATCCCCTCACGGGTGCATTTTGCTTGGCCAAACGTGCGGCCTCGGCTTTTTCCTTGGCGATCCGCTCCTCCTCGGCTTTCTTTTCGGCGGCCTTGTTGGCGGCGCGTGTGGCGGCGGCTTTCTTGGCGGCCTCGGAACGCTTGGCGGCGGCCTTTTTTTCGGCCTCGGCCTTTTCCTTGGCTTCTGCCTCGGCGGCGGCCTTCTTGGCGGCTTCGGCTTTTTCTGCCTTAGCGATCTCGTCCAGTGCCTTCTTGGCGGCCTTATCCTCGGCGGCGTTCTGCGTGCGTGCCTGCTTTTCGGCGGCTAACCGCTCGGCTTTTTGCTGTGCCTTCTTTTTTCTGGAAAGAAACATCACGATATCCTCCCCGTGTTTGATACTATCATTGTAGCATAGAACCGGATAAAATGCAAGATTTTGGGTGCAAAAAGGGAATTTATTTCCCGTTTTTCTTACCGTCAAGGGGGTTAGCCCTCAAAAACGCCGTATTGCGAGAGAATATATTTGCCGCAAAGGAAGAGCGCCTCCTCCATTTTCTGCGCGAGTTCCATGGGCGGCTCGGCAAGGCGGTTGTCTTTCTCAAACGCGCGGCGGTTACCCACCCAGTAGCGCGCGGGGCGCAACGTGGAGCAACTCTCCAGTGTGAAGGGGCCCGCAAAGCCCGTGTCAAGGAGCGCGTGCATCACCTCGTCCATCGAGCAAACACCGCAAAACGGCATCGTATGTTCGTCCTTTTTGCCGATGTTATCGTGCACGTGCACGGCTTTCAGGTGCGAGCCGAGCGCCAAAATTTCCTCATATTGCGGCCCCTCGATGTTGGCGTGTCCTGTGTCCCAGCAAGCGCCAAGCAACGGGTGATCGGCAAAGTCAAGGAAGTCGCGCATTTCCGCGCCCGTGAGGAAGTGATGATAGCCGCACGCGGCGCTGGAGTTTTCGATCAGCACCTGCACACCGTTTGCCTCCATATAAGGGTAGAGCAGGCGGTAAAAGGGCAGGATCCGATCAAAATATTCCTCGGTGGAAAGCCCCGGGACAGCACCCGAGTGTACCACCGTGTTGGGGATCCCGAGCGCGCCGCAGACCTCGATCGCGCGAATGGTGGCGTCCAGCAAAGGTTGCCATTTCTCGTCCTGTATGAGGGGATTTCCGCCGGGCGCATGCGATTGCACAAAGGTCATACCAAGGCGCGCCGCGTGCTCCGAGAGCCCTTTTACGAGTTCACGCCAGTTGTCGGACTGGAAGGGCGAGGCGTCGCGCGACGTGCCGTAGATGGAGAGATCGACGTAGCGAAAGCCCGCCGCGTGCAATCGGTCCAGTTTTTCATATTCGTTCCGTGTAAAGCGGGCAAAATCCTCGGTGGTGGTAGCGAGTTTCATTGTTGTGTCTCCTTGCGTTTCAAAATATCGTAGCGTAGAATGGCAAGACCAATGGACAGAATGGTCAGCGCATCGCCGATGGCCGAGCCGATGGCAAGACTCTTTAAGTTATACACGAGCCAGAACGGGGAGCCGAAAAAGGACATCAGACGGATCTTTTTTTCGTCCGAGATCCAGAACGCGCCCGTGTGCAAGAGCACGCCGATCATCGGGAATAAACTGAAGATATCGCGGTACAGCAGAATGCCCGCCGCGATGATGGCGGCATTCAAAGCGATGAGAATGGGAATGCGGAACTTTTTGACGATCCCTTCGTCCTTTTTTTGTGCCAGTACCGAGGAGATAAGCCCCAGTACGTCGAGCACCGCGCCTTCAAAGGCCAGGAGCAACACGTATTGCAGGATATACAGGACGCGGGAGATTGCGTTGCAGGTGATGATGCCGCGTCGGTGCTTGATCTGGTAACTGGCGACGAACAGTGCGACGGCCAGGATCCCGACGCCGTTGGCGATATAGGGCATAGTCGGAGCTTCTCCTTTTTTGTGATGTGGCTATTATAGCACAGAGCGTGCCGCTTTTCAACCCCCAAGACGGCGCGCGGCAAGCGGGGAAAGGCCAAATTTTTTCTTAAAGGCGTCACAGAAATACGAGGCGGAGGAAAAGCCGACGCGCGCGGCGATCTCACAAACAGGCAGCTCGGTATCCTCCAGCAGCTCCCGCGCGTGCTCCATACGGATATGGTTGCGGTATTCGAGAGGGGTGCGCCCCGTGATCTCGCGGAAGATGCGCAGGAAGTGGAAGCGGCTCATATTGCATAGCGCGGCAAAATCCTCCAGCGTGTATGCCTTGTCGTACTCGCGGTTCATCAGCTGGATCACGTAGGGGATACGGTCGCTGTACAGTCGCTTTGGGTCATTGTGAAGCAAGCTACGCCTTGCCAGAAGCCCCGCGAGCTCAAAGAGCCGCGCGGTGCAGATCTCTCCGTAATGAGGCTGTCTTTTTTGCAGCTCGTCCAGAATGGACTCAAACAGATCGCACACCGCCGCCGAGGGCTTGGCGGTATGAACGGTGAAGCTTGCAAGTCCCGCAAGAGTGAAGTCTGCGGGGGCGGTGAAGTGGATATAGTAGAATTCTGCGGTGTTCGAGATGCACACGTGCTCCTGGCGCTGGTGGGGGCGAAACAACACAAAGGAGCCCTCGCCCGCGTCTGCGGTACCGTCAAGAAGGAAGCGCTCGCACCCCTTGGCCACGTAAAACAGCAGCCAGTCCTCGCGTCCCTGCGGTCTTGTGATGCGTCTGCCGCTTTGGGCAAAAATATGTCCCACGCTGTGGATCGACACTCCGAGAAGTCCGTTTGCCGCGTCGGCGTATGCGTTCAGTATCATAGTATTCTCCAAAAAGCAATAAATCTGAAAAAAACATCAATAAATCGGATTGACATACACCTATTATAGCATTAAAATGAAATTGTGTCTACAATAAAACAAAATTTTCAGGAGGGAACTATGCCGATTCGTGAGGAGTCGTTTCGCATCGGCTGCGGCCGATACATACAGGGCAAGGGCTATATTGCCCGTTGCAGGGAGGAGCTTGACCGTGTCGGTCACGCGCCCATGATCATCGGGGACGATACCACGCTTGCGCTCACGCGCGAAAAACTGGAGGCAAGCCTTGCGGGGGTGCGCTATACCTTTATCACGCACAACGGTACGTGCAACGACGAGCGCGCGAGAGAGATTGCCGTCCTTGCACAGGAGAACGGCTATGACACGGTGATCGGCGTGGGTGGCGGTGTGCTGATGGATTTTGCCAAGCTCTGCGCCCATTTTGCCTCGCTCCCCGTGATCAATATTCCCACCTCCAGCGCCACGTGCGCGGCCTATGCGTCGCTCAGCGTGCGCTACACGCCCGAGGGCAGAACGGTGGGTTCGATGCACTATGATCATGAGGTCAATGCCGTGATCGCGGATACCGAGATCCTTGGCACACAGCCCACGCGCCTGCTTTTGTCAGGGGTGTTTGATGCGCTGGCAAAGTTCCCCGAGATCAAGCAAAGATTCCGCGAGGACGATGCGACCTATCCGATGGGGCTTGATTATGCATATGTGATGGCAAAGCGCTCCTTTGATCTTCTGATGCGCACGACGGCTCGCTGTGTGGCGGACATGAAGCGCGGCGATATTACAGAGGACGTGGAAAACCTGATCTTTACCACCATTGCCGCAACGGGTGTGATCAGTGGCATCGCACGCGGCTCGAATCAGTGCGCACTGGCGCACAAGTTCTATGAGACTACGCGCTCTCTTTTCCCCGAAGCCGCCGCGCCCTATCTGCACGGCGAGATCGTGGGCGTGGGACTGTTGCTTCAGAACCACTTTAACGGGGAAGTCGAAAACAACGAGGTGCTTCTCACACTGATGCGGGAAAACGGTATGCCCCGATGCGTGCAGGACGTGGGCGTTGTGGGTAGTGAGGAGATCTTCACGGAATACTATACGCGCATTTGCAACAGCAGTGCCATCAACAAAAACGATGCAGGGGAGTGCGCGCGTTTTGAACAGAGTTTGCGCTATCTGTTTGCACTTTGAGGGAGGCGAATCAAATGAAACTGATCATTGTTGCGGGTCTGCCCGCCACGGGTAAGACCACGCTTGCGAAAAAATTGAGCGCGGCACTCGGTATGCCGATCTTGGAAAAGGACGAGATCAAAGAGGAGATGTTCGACACGCTGGGCTATGCCGATCTGGCGGGCAAGCGCGCACTCAACAAGGCAGCAGGTGCGATCCTTTTGCGCTGTGCCGAGTCGATCCTGCAAAAGGGATATCCCCTCATCATGGTCAACAACTTTGACCGGGAGGAAAGCAAGGCGTTGGGACAGATGCTGGACCGCGTCGGTTGCGACTGTATGACGGTGTTTCTCGGCGGTGACCCCGACGTGCTCTGGGCGCGCTACGTGGAGCGCGACAAGCGGCGCGCGCGCCATCAGGGGCACTCCTTTATCGACCGCTATCCGCCAAAAGAGGGCGACAACGTGAACGTCACGATGCCGCGCGCCTACTTTGCCGAGCACTTTGAGCAAAGCGGTATGTCGGAGCTGAGGGTGGCGGGATCGCGTCTCGATCTTGACGCGACCGACCCCGACACGATCGACGTGGACGCACTCATTGTCACGCTTAACGAATGGATGCAAAAAGGAGAGCCCGTATGAAAAAGCAGATCGAATTACAAACAGAGATCGCCGTGATCGGCGCGGGCCCTGCGGGTCTTTCGGCGGCGATCACTGCCGCACGTGCGGGACGGCGCGTGCTTCTTATTGAGAAAAACGGATATCTCGGCGGCAACGCCGTACTGGGACTGCCGCTCCTTGGATTTTTGGATTTGGACGGCAAGCGCATCGTGGGTGGCATTGCCCAGGAATACGTGGAGAGATTGACGGCGCGCGGTCAGTGCCTCGGACACCGCACCTGCCCCAAGCACAACTCGGTGACCAACATTGACCCCGAGGGCTTTAAACTCCTTGCGATCGAGATGTGCCGCGAGGCGGGCGTGCAGGTGCTGTTGCACTTGGAGGCCTGCCGTGTGGAAAAGGAGCAGGGGCGCATCACGCGCGTGATCTTCTACGGAAAGGGCAACGAGGTGGCCGTGCAGGCCGAACTCTTCCTTGATTGCACGGGCGACGGCGACGTGGCCTATCTTGCCGATTGCAGTTTTGAGTCAGGTCAACCGGGTAGCGGCGTGCTTCAGCCCCCGACCGTGATGTATACGCTTCAGAACGTCGATACCGACAAGCTCTATGATTACATCGAGCAGCACCCTGAGGAGATGACCTATGCTGCGTCGATCGACCACCGCGAGGGCTATGATGCCGCATACTTCAAGGCCAGCCGCAACCACGTTTTCGTGGGACTTTCCAAGACCTTTGCCCGCTTGCGCGAGCAGAGCAAGTGCCCCGTGGAGCGCAACACGCTGATCTATATCAGCAGCATGCAAAGGGGACAGGTGTACGTGAACAGTACGCGTTTGCTCGGCACCGACGCCACCGACATTTTCGACCTCACGCGTGCGGAGTTGGAGGGGCAGTTGCAAACGGCGGCACTGACGCAGATGCTGCGCGAGAACGTGCCGGGCTTTGAGCATTGCTTCATCTCTGCGATCGCCCCCACGCTTGGCGTGCGCGAAACCAGGCGCTTCAAGGGACTGCGCCGTCTGACGGGCGATATGCTGCTGGACGGTGTGATCGGCGAGGACAGCATTGCCCTCGGCGCATACAAGATCGACATTCATTCGGGCACGGACCGCAACACCGTATTCAAAACGGTCAACGCCCCCTTTGGTATTCCTTACGGCTGTCTTGTCAGCGCCGAGATCGACAATCTTATGCTTGCAGGGCGCTGTGTGTCCATGGACGCCGCGGCGCTGGCCTCGGTGCGCGTGATGCCCCAGTGTATGTCGATGGGTGAGGCTGCAGGCCTTGCGGCGGCACTGGCACTGACAGAAGGCGTGCTTCCCCGTGAGATCGACGTTCAAGCACTGCGCGAGGCACTGCTTGAACGGGGCGCGGTGCTCACGACCGAGCAGGCCGCCTCCCTCCCCGTTAACCCGTAAGGCCGGGACGCAAAATCGACGCAATCTGTTACAAGGTCGAGGCTCAGTTGTTGAGCCGAGCAGCAATATCCCCCATAACGGGTGGAATTTGAGAGGTATAAATATGGAAAAGCAAACAATAGAGTGCATTGAAAAGGAAAAGATCATCGTGATCGTGCGCGGTGTGGCACGCGAGAATCTTATTTCTCTGGTGAGCGCCATGTATAAGGGCGGCATTCGCTTGGTGGAATGCACCTATGATGCATCGGGTCGCACCCCCGACGAGGAGGTGGCTGCCAACATCGGTATGCTGACAGAGCAGTTTGGCGACCGCATGGAGATCGGCGCAGGCACGGTGCTCACGAAAAAGCAGGTGGAGCTGACGCGGCGGGCAGGCGGCAGATTCATCATCTCGCCCGATACCGATGTTGAGATCATTCGCGCCACCAAGGAGGCGGGGCTTGTATCGATCCCCGGTGCACTTACCCCCACGGAGGTGCGTGCCGCACACAAGGCGGGTGCGGATTTCGTCAAGCTGTTCCCCGTGGACCTGTACGGCCCGAAATACATCAAAACGCTTCTTGCACCGCTTTCCAACGTGAAGGTGCTGGCGGTAAACGGCATCACCGAGGAGAATATGCGCGACTATCTCGCGGCAGGTGCCTCGGGTGTGGGCGTCGGCTCCGGCATTGTGCGCAAGGATCTGATCGCCAAGGGCGATTTCGCGGGCATCACCGCGGCGGCAAGGCGCTATACCGCAACGATATAAAAGAAAAAGCCACCCAACGGGTGGCTTTTTCTTTTATGATTCCTCCCAGATGTGCTTGCTCACACGGTAGGTCAGATCAAGGAAGGGTGCAACAAGATGCGGGGGCATACCGCCGAGAGAGTACTCCACACTCATCACACCGCGGTAGTCGATATCGCGGAATGCGCGCACCGTTTCCGTCCAGTCGATCGCGCCCGTCATCGGCATTTGGTGGGAATCCTTTCCCATATTGTCATGCAGGTGTGTGCATTCGATCAGCTTGCCGAAGGAGCGGATCAGATCGGGAGCCTCACGCTTGAAGGAGATGTGCGCGTGACCGAAATCCCAGCAGCATACAGCGTGCTCGCTTGCAAAGGAGCGGATCAGATCACCAAGCTCATCAGCCTTGGCGGTATAGCGTGGCCGATCCCAGTCAGCAAACACGGTTTCAAAGGCGATCTTATATCCGTCTTGCTTGGCGCGCTCCACAAGCGGAAGAAAATAGCGGTGATTGTAGTCCAACGCCGCCTCGGGGGAGTAGGCGAGGTGCTCGAAATCAAATTCGTCACCGTGTGCCACCATATATAGGGCGCCAAGTCGCGCGGTCGCCTCAGCGCATCGGTCAAGGCACAGGGCGTGCGTGTCGCCGTAGCGTCCGTAACGGTTGAAGGGGGCGTGCGTCTGATGTACCGTGAGGCCGTTTGCCGCAAAAATCCGCTCTGCCTCGTACAGCTGCTGCTGCCAGCTGTCCTCGTGCACGCTCGGTGTATAATCCAGCATGGTAAATCCCGCCTTGGCCACAAGCTCGGCGGCTCTT
Organism: Eubacteriales bacterium; assembly: GCA_045532805.1. Lineage (GTDB taxonomy): Bacteria > Bacillota > Clostridia > Oscillospirales > CAG-272 > Firm-07. The sequence goes on along the minus strand of JAZSGQ010000097.1, from coordinate 4,287 downwards.
TGCAGGCCAAGCTCCTTTTCAAAAAATCTGACGTTGATGCCGTATTCCATTCGGGAAGCCTCCTTGTAGTACTTTTTTTATTATAGCACAGCGGGAGGTGAAGATCAACTGCTGTTGACGTGTTTGTGCCGACGTACATCAAGCCTTAACGCTTGGCACGTTGGGATACAACTGGATCGTGTTGCCGCCGTCGACCACAAGCTCCGCGCCTGTGGTGTTGCGCGCGTGCGCGGCGAGGTAGTAAACGGCGTCTGCGACGTCCTCGCCCACAGCCACGTCACCGATCGGCGTGAAGCGAGAGGGGACGGTGGCGTAAAAGTCGGGGTCCTTCTCCCAGCGATCCGTGCGGATCATGCCGGGAAGCACGGCGTTCACGCGGATCTTATACTGTCCGAGGTCAAGCGCCAGCGCGCGCATAAGACCCAGCTGACCTCCCTTGGAGGCAACGTAAGCGATCCTGTCGGGAACTGCACGGTAGGCGGTGTTGGAATTGACAAAAATGATGTTGCCGCCGCCCTGCTCCTTCATGCGCCGCGCGGCATGCTCGCACAGGCAGTAGTTCCACACCACGTTGGTGTTGATCACCTTCATGAAATCGGCGAGCGAATTTTCAAAAATCCTTTGCCCCAGACCCTGATTTGCCGCGTTGAGCACGAGGGTATCCAATCGGATCCCTTTCCCGTCAAAAAAGGAAAACATTGCCGTTACCGCCGCCTCGTCCACCGTTCGCTCGTCCAGGAGAGAATCAATGGCATAGCCGAGGATCCTGACGTGGGGGAATTTTTCGCGGTATTCCTTTTCCTTGACGCGCACCTTTTCCTCGCTTCTGCCTGTGAAGATCACGTCATATCCCTCCCCGGCAAATTTCTCCACGATGGCAACGCCCGTATTGATACAGGCGCCCGTGACCAGGACAAAGCCTTTTTCTTTGTTCATTGTGCACCTCCGAATAAGAGAAACAGGGGATAGTCCCTGATGGGCAGCAGCTTCAGCTTCATGCCGCCGTCGACACGCTCGATCATGCTGTCGGGGATCTCGTAGATCGCACCGTCCATCGGGTCGGCAAGGCGAACACCGCCGAGATCGGCACAACTCAGGGTGATGGCAGACTCAAAATCGGTCGTCATGAAATTGGACGGATACCAATAGGCAAAGGCGCGCGTCCCGTCCGAGAGCGCGAAGGCATAGCTTTCCATATCACCGAAGGTGACGCTGTTGACGTTACCGCAATGCGCGGCAAAGTCGTCCTCGACCAGGATCGGGAGTTCAATGGCGCTTACGTTACCGCAAAACAGCGTACAGAGGTGAGAGAGTGCAAAATACGAGGGCTTGGGCGCATATTCGCCCGTGGCTACCCCCTGCTCGTCAAAGGTCGCACCCAGCACGCCGAAGTAGCCGAAATCGCTGTAGCTCTTGACGTCGCCTACCTTGCCGTTGTGTGCCTCCATCATATCCACGCAGGAGAAATAGGAGGAGAATTTGACGCCAAGCCCCGTGTCGGTCACCATGTGCCGCAGCAGGTATTTGGCCTGCTTTTGCGGCGTCCACGCGCCGTAATACATCGCACCGTGGCCAAATGGTCGGGACTGCGCGCCCGATTCTCCCTGAATGATATCCAGCGAGGGGCGATAGAGATCCAGAAGGCCGCGCAGGGCGCGGATATTGCTCCTGATCTTGCGGTCATCGAAATGGTACGCATGGAAGGAAACGGCGTCGATATGCTCGGCAAGCCCCAGTCGGAGCGCCTCGCCGAGGAATTGAATATTGACGCGGATCATAGAGCCGCCGATAATGTAGGCATCGGGGTTTCCTTCTCTTATGGCCTTGGCGGTTGCAATGGCAAATTCCGCGTAGCTCGCCGCGCCTCTTTCATATTTCCACGTGCCTTTTCCGTCTGGCTCGTTCCATATCTCCAGATGATCCACCCGCCCGCGGTAGTGTGCGGCCAGCGCCACGCAATAGCGGTGCCATGCCGCTTTTTGCTCCTCTGTTTCGATGGGAGGACAGCCGACGGCGCCAAAGACCTCCTTGGCCATGCCGCCGTACAGGGCGTTTCCGTAGCACAGGCAGATCCAAGGGGTCATGCCGCGCGCGATCACGTTATCCACAACATCGTCCAGCCACGCGAAATCGTATACGTCCCTTTTCTTTTCCGTCCTTTGCCAGCCCGATTGAATGCGCACCCACTTCACACCGAGTTCGCCCAGCTTGTCGTATGCCTTCTCGGGGTGAAAGGCATAGCGGTCCAGCTTTTCAAAGCCGATGCCGAGCTTGCTTGCAGGGGGTGTGCTTTTGGGGTCGCGCGATATGCTGCCACAGCGCTTCAAACGATACATAACGGTATCTCCTTATTGACGAAAATGGAAGTATTCGGTGTTCTCCTTGCCCGTATCGTGGTTCTCCACGATCAGCACCTTGGCGTCTTTTTCCAAAAGGACTGCGTGCCAGGCGCCTCTTTTGACGTTATAGAGCTTGCCCTTTTCCAGCGGTGTTTTGCAAAAATCCATACCCGTTACGAGGGTAACGTTGCCCTCAAGCAGCACGAACACCTCGTCCGTGAGCAGATGACGCTCGAGATATGGATACAGCTCCTTGTCAAAGCGCTCGGCATAATTGGCAATGGCCACGCGCCACGTGCCGTAGTGCATCGTGCGGTCATAGCCCTCGCCGTCGTATGAAAGGATCTCTACGTCGTTCATAGCGTCCTCCGTCAGAAATAGAACGCGGTCTTAGCGGGGCGGATATCCGTCAGCGCACCTGTGTAGTGACGCAGCGTATGCTCTGTGTAAGGGTGCTTCAGGCATTCCTCTTCATTGAGTTCGATGCCAAGGCCCGGCTTGTCGGGGATCTGAATGCGTCCGTTCTCGTAGATCAGCGCCTCGTTGGTCACGTCGCCTCGCCACTCCACGTCGCTGTACATGATCTCCAGAATACAGAAATTGGGGCAGCAGGCGGCCAACTGAAGCGTGGCTGCGTTAGCAACGGGGCCGGACGGATTGTGCGGTGCGAAGGGAATATAGTTTGCCTCTGCGATGGCGGCGAGTTTTTTGAGCTCCATGATGCCGCCCGCATGGGAGACGTCGGGCTGGATATAGTCGCACGCGCGTCTGCGGAACAGTTCGTTGTAGTCGAATCTGGTATAGAGCCGCTCGCCTGCAGAGATCGCTACGGGGGATTTTTCACGGACTGCCGCAAGTGCTTCGATGTTGTTCGGAGGAACGGGCTCCTCCAAGAACATCGGCTTGAACTGCGCCACCTCCGAGGCAATCTTGATGCCCGTAGGCACGTCAAAGCGTCCGTGCGCCTCGATGAGCAGGTCTACTCCCTCGCCCACCGCCTCGCGCACGGCGGCGATACAGCGCAGGGCCTTATCCAGCTCCTGATTGGAGATCTGCAAATAATTTTTGCCGAAGGGATCCCATTTCAGGGCCGTTACGCCCCTTTTGACTGCGTCCTTGGCCTTTTCGCCAAATTCCTCGGGCTCCTTTGCGCCCGCAAACCAGCCGTTGACGTAAATGCGGCAATCTTCGTTGACCTTGCCGCCGAGCAGTTGATACACGGGAACGCCAAGGGATTTTCCAAGGATATCCCACAGCGCCATTTCCACGGCCGACAGCGCCGACATCAGCACGGCACCGCCGCGCCAATAGGCATCACGATAGATGTCGTGATAGTGCTTTTCAATCTGTCTTGGATCCTTGCCGACAAGATAGCTTTTGATGTGCTCGATCGCACCCTGCAGTGCTTTTTCCTTGTATTCCAGCGTGCCCTCGCCAACGCCGCAGAGCCCCTCGTCGGTATACACCTTGACGAAGACCCAGTTGGTGCGAAAGCAATCCACCACAAAGGTCTTAATATCGGTGATTTTCATGTGTTACTCCTTGATGTTAAAAATACGGACGTGATCCACCAAAAATTCATCGCCCGTTTTGGCAAGCTCGTATGCCTCGTCGGTGGGGCGGTGATTTTCCTTGCGATAGCCCTTGACCTCGGTGGAGATCAAAATAAACTGTTCAATTGCAGACACGTTTTCCTCTACCACGCCGTCCTCAACGCCGTCAATATAGAATACGTACTTATCGGGGAGCCACAAAAGACCAAAGGTGTGGAATTCCTTGGGATCAACCTCCTTACCACCCACAAAACGGCGTTGCATATCCTGTCCGTAGCCGCCGGTAAAGACGTTATGCGGCTTTAACTGACCCGGCTTAAACGACTCCATAATATCTATCTCAACACCCGTGTCTGCGGGGTCATTTGAAGCGCCGATAACGGGAGACTGGATCC
>JAZSGQ010000034.1:0-3738 GCA_045532805.1 Eubacteriales bacterium | reverse complement strand
GAATAGACCGCCAGTTCCTTCATATAACCCGCGTCGCCCCGTTGCATATCCGCAATATAGTCAAGGAGCGCGCCAACCGCCGACACCATGGCGGTATCCTGCTCAAAGCCCGAGGGCAAGGGCGTGCTGAACTGCCCGGACATGCGCGCCAGCGCCGTCTTGTAATCAAAGCGGTGTCCCTGTGCGTCCGTCAGCATCGCGCCGATCCGTCCCGTCACAAAGTCCGCCACCTCGGCACAGTTTGCACGCGGCAGATCGGTGATGACCTCGCTTGGCAGATAGGTGCCGAGTTCGCTTTGCAAGCGCGCCTCGATATTCTCCCCTGCCAGTGTCGTGGCGTACATCTGCGCCGTGGAAACGTCGGCAAAGCACACGCCAACGGCGGATTCCGAAAGACAGAGCGACGCCACAAAGTTGTTGCGCTTGTCCGTGAGCATCGAGGGCTCGATCAGCGTGCCGGGCGTGACCACACGCACGATGTCGCGCTTCACCAGACCCTTGGCCTTGGCGGGGTCCTCCATCTGCTCGCAAATGGCGACCTTGTAGCCCTTTTCGATCAGACGCGCAATATAGCCCTCTGCACTGTGAAAGGGCACGCCGCACATCGGGGCGCGCTCCGCCTCACCGCAGTCGCGACCCGTGAGCGTGAGTTCCAGTTCGCGCGACACACGAATGGCGTCGTCGAAGAACATCTCGTAAAAGTCGCCAAGGCGATAAAACAGGACGTAATCCTTGTATTGATTTTTGATTTCAAAATACTGCTCCATCATGGGTGTCATGGCACAGCACTCCTTTTCTACTGTTTATCGGTAAATTCGTTAGTGGCAACCGCCGCAAGTCGAGCAATTATGCGTACAACCCGATGCCTCCTGGCCCGTAATGTTGAAGGTGATCGTGTTGTTGACCATATTCATCAACTCGTTGACCTCGTTCTGTGCGGCCTCCAATGCCTTGTAACTGTCCGTGGCAACGATCTCGTCATACAGTGCGTCGATGCGCGTCTGGATCATGCCAAGCAGTGCTTCCTCGCGCTCGCCCTTCATGGCCTCGTTCTGCATCGCGCGCTGTTGCACCTCGTATTCCATCATCAGTTTCATCACACGCTCGTCGGATTCGTATGCCACACGTGCCGCTTCCAGCGCCACCAGACGCTTGTCCTCTTTCAGTGCGCGACCCAGTTGTGCCGCCAGTTCAAAAATTCCCATGGTTCTTTCCTTTCGTGTTTTCAAATGTGTTTGCCGTACAGCGCAAAGGGCGCGGCACGGTCGATTTCAATGGTAACAAACTCACCCGCCGCCGTTTCATCCTTCGGGAAAAAGACGATCTTGTTGCCACTCGTCCTCCCCGACAGCATCGTGTCGTCGGTCTTGCTCACACCGTCGCACAGCACGCGCACGCGCGTGCCCACAAGCGGGAGATTGGCCGAGAGGGCGATCTGCTCCTGCGTGGCGAGCAGGCGGTCAAAGCGTGCATTCTGCACGGCACGCGGCACGGGATTCTCCATCGTGGCCGCAGGCGTACCTTTGCGCGGCGAGTAGATAAAGGAGTAGATCATATCGAAGCGCGCACGCTCCAGCATCGTGATCGTGTCCTCAAAATCCTCGTCACGCTCCCCGGGAAATCCCACAATGATGTCCGAGGTCACCGTGATATCGGGCATCTTCTCGCGCATATAGTCGAGTGTTTCCAGATATTTTTCCCGCGTATAGCGGCGATTCATACGGTGAAGCACGTCGTCGGAGCCCGATTGCAGAGGCAGATGGAAGTGTCTTGCAATGTGCTTGCCTCTCGCCATCACGTCGATGAGTGCGCGGCTTGCGTCCTTCGGGTGACTGGTCATAAAGCGCAGGAGAAACTCCCCTTCGATCGCGTCCAAGTCCGCGAGGAGTTTGGCGAAATCATAGCCGTCCTCACGGTCCTTGCCAAAGGAGTTGACGTTCTGCCCCAGCAGGGTGATATCCTTGTAGCCACGTGCCACAAGATCACGCACCTCCGCGATCACGTCGGCGGGTTCACGGCTCCGCTCGCGTCCGCGCACGTAGGGCACGATGCAGTAGGAGCAGAAGTTGTTACAGCCGTACATCACGCTCACAAACGCGCGGTAGGGGCTAGCACGCTGAATCGGCACGCCCTCCGCGATCACATATTCCTCCAGTGCCTCAAAGCGGCGCTTTTTCTCCTTGAAAATGCGAAGCAGGGTTTCGGGCAAGCGGTGCAGTACCGAAGTGCCGAGCACGAAATCCACGTAAGGGTAACTGCCCTTCAGTTGCTGACGGCGATGGTCCTGCGCCACCATACAGCCGCACACACCGATCACGAGATCGGGATTGCTCTCCTTGAGACGCTTGTACTGCCCCACGGTAGAAAGCGCTTTGTTCTCGGCGTGCTCGCGGATCGCACACGTATTCACGAGAATGAGATCCGCTTCCTCGGCACGGTCTGTGAGCGCGTAGCCCATTTCCAACGCCAGTCCCGACAGTTTTTCACTGTCCGCCACGTTTTGCTGACAACCGAACGTGAGCACGTAACACGCGGGCGCGTGACCGCGCGCACGAAAAAGGATCTCGGTATATGTGCGAACGTCGGCCAGTACCGACGTGTCCAAAGCAATCGACGCCATAGCATACTCCTACAAATTATATATCAAAATAATATTATATACTTTTATTATTATTTTGTCAATACGCGCGCACAGGTTTTCCGACGCGAAACTTCAAATCACGAGCCCTTGTTTGCGCCGCTTCATTATCCAAAATAGAACATTCATTATTTTATTTCGCAATTCTATTAAGATTTCTCGCCTATATGCGCGATTTTTTCATTTTCGTAAAAAGAAGCCGAGAACTTGCGTTCTCGGCTTCTTTTTACTGTACTCCGATCAGTGCGGCATAGTACTCCAGCACCTTGGCGTACTCTTTTTCATTGCTGCTTTTTCCAACGAAGTAGGGGCCAAACAACACCAGTACCGTATCCTCGGGCAGTGCGCGCACGGCACTGTTGTTTTGGTACAATGCCGTATCACCAAGGCGCACGCCGTAACACGCGCTTTGTCCGTTCGGTCTCTCCCTGTAAACGGCACCGGCGGGCTCCACGCCGTATTGCTTCACCAGATCCACGAGATATTCCCCTTCTCTTGCCACCATGGCCTCAAAGAGCCAGGGATCCAGGAACGCGATCGACGTCTCGCCCGTCATCATATACTCATTGTATCTCTGGTACTCCTGCGTATTGGTATACGTATCAATACGAATGGGGTCGGGCTCGCCCTCCTCATTCACGTGCGCAAGGGCTTCCTTGATCTGCTCCTCGGAATACAGAGCATAATGTACCGCATTGATACTGCGCTGTCCGTCCCCGTCATAATCCTCGGGCAGATAAGTACTAAGACAAGAGCGAAGCGAGATCAGCACCTGCTCGCGCCCCGTGAAATTGTAAGGGCCTGCCAACACGACCGAAATATCGCCCGTGCTCTCTTTTGTGCACATTTGCAACGTGCAGACCAAAAGCACCACAGCCAAAAACAGACAAATGATCGTTTTCCACTTGTGATGATACCAGAAGTTATCAAACCAGGCGTAAACCTTGCCGTGCTTGCGCTCACGTCGCAACGTGGGGCCGCCAAGGCGTATGTCCTTCGCTTCCAGTTTATCGTCTTTTCTATTGCGATCTTGCATTGTTCACTCTTTCTCAAAACGGCCTGGCCACACAAGGGGCGGGCGTTGGTTCTAGTAAGAAAAT
>JAZSGQ010000026.1:0-6030 GCA_045532805.1 Eubacteriales bacterium | reverse complement strand
CCCCCCCCCGGGGGGGGGGCATTCCTTTTTTCAGTCGGGAATATACTCGGCGATATCCTCAAGTCGGCAATCGAGCACAGAGCACAGTCGATTCAGCGTTTTTGTTTCCATATTTTCATTCGCCTTCAAGCGGCGCACCGTCTTGCTGTCAATACCGCATTGCTCGCGCAGTTGGTAAGTGCTGACACCTTTTTCCCGCATCAGAATCCAGAGTTTATCAAATACGATCATATTGCAACCTCCATCTTGACAATTATCATTATGGGGGTTATAATCTAAATTGTTAAGGGGATATAATCCCCATACTCAAATTATGAGGTGATACTATGGAATTATGCAAGCAAATTTTGACCGAAGCATTTAGAAGTGGCATTGTAGAAGTGCGCTTCCCCGATCTTGAATGCGATCTTTCTAAAATCGTGGAATCCACCTGCTATCAAGCCCTGAAAGAAATCAAAGAAATTTTGAATGACGACACACTCACAGACGAGGATTGTTTTAACAAGATAGAGGAAATCGTTTGCGTTTTGGAAGATTACGGCATGGACGGTGGAAGCCGTCACGATTTCGGATAAAAAAAGCTCCCGATATCGGGAGCTTTTTTCTTTATTTCAGCAATTTCTTCACTGCCGCGATGGGGGCGGTGAGTGCCGCCAGAATGGGGTGCATCTCGCTGTGAGACAGATTGCTTTGCACACCCTCGATCGGTGCGAGGGGACTTTCGGGCAGTACGTGCATCACCTGCTCCTCGGTAACGGTGCCGATGGGTGCGGGAACACGGGGCTTGATGCGCTTTGTGCGCAATCCCATATCCTGCCCATAGACGTGATACTCAAACTGCTCTGGCTCGGGATAAGCACCGCCGCCGTAGTTACCATAGGTGGCACAGGTCAGCATTTCCTCGCCAAAGACGAGGTCGAAACGGTGTCCGCCCAACGTCGCGTCGCGCAACAGTTCTTCCTCGGTGACAAGGAGATCCTTGCCCTCCACAAGCGAAGTGCCGAAGTGCGCGTTGAAGTCCGCTACCGTGAACGTGTTGCCGGGCAGACGTTGCCAGATGACCAGATGGCTCAAGGGCGGGATCACGCCCTTTGTGAGCGGCGCGGAGACGATACGCGAGCGCGGTCTGTGAGTGCCCGCAAAGTGTCTTGTAGCGAGTGCATAGCCCGCCAAAGGCATGGGAGCCGCAGTGTGATTATACAGTTCGATAAAGGCAAAGGGGTTGTCGATACCGCCCTCTGTCTTGGTCAAGGCGCAGAGTTTGGTGACGATGGCGGGAGACAGCAACAGATAACGCGTATCGGCAAAGCGTTGCTTGGCCGTTGTCGTGCCATAGACCACTGCACTCACGCGGCGATTACCGATGGCATTGGGAAAATGTGCCGTAACGGTGCGATTTTCTCCCATAGGCAACGCGCCCACCTTTACACGTTTGAAGGGCACGGTCTCGCGCAAAGCAAAACCGTTCTCGGGGGTGAGATAGAAGTCGGCCCATACGTCAACAAGTTCATTCTTGCCCGTATTTTGCAGTGTGACACTGACAGCGTGCGGCTGTGCGGGGTTCTCACTCACGCCCGCGCGCATATCGGTAATGGTCAGTGCATCGCGCCCCTCAACGAATACGGGCGAGGTAACGGCGTAGGTCTCCCCGTTGATGATCCTCAAATAATAGTAGTCAAAATCGGGCGTGAGCGTCAATCGCCAGGTCAGCGACTTGCGCGTACCTGCGACAGTTCTTGCCACCACGATGCTATCCTCAGCCAACAACGAGATCTCGCCGATGCCCTCGTCGCGCTCGGTGCTCACCTCAATCTCGACAGAAAGTTTCTTGGGATTTTGCAGTCTGGCGCCCAGCCATTCGCCGTTGACACGGTAGCGAATGCGCATCGTGTTATCGGTGGTGGAGTAGGTGCGTCCGCGTCGGAAGGCGTCCAGCACGTTCTCGCGCGAGAGCGAATGCGCCAAAACCACACCCGTTCCCGTAGTTTTTGTCGTCCAGTCCACCTGGTGATTGTCCTCGTTATACAAGGGGGCCGCGTGCCAGCCGCGGGCAAGCAGCAGCGCGTAATGCGTGTCAAAACTCTTCCGCTTGATCTCCGCGAGGCAAATGCGTCGATCCATCACGGGGGTATGGCCGCCGAAGCTGTCAAAATCACCCCACTGCTCACAGGGGTGATTGAACATGGCGATCGCATCGGGATCGTCGGCCAGTTTTTCATACGCCTCATAAAGAGAATGATGGTTCGCATCGAAATAACGGTCGGTGTTGAGCACGTTCATGTGACCGTAGAAGCCCGTGAGATTGCCCCAGCTGAGCTCGTAGCCGAACAGTGCCGCGAATTTGCCCTTCTCATTGAAGGAATCCGCAATTTTGTGCTGACGGACAATGTCCTCGTCGCTCATATACATACAGTGCTCAGTCACAGCAAAGTAATCGACCTTTCCCACGTCACGCGCGTATGTCATGGCCTCTTCGGGCGTACCCATGCCGTCGGAATCCGCCGTATGCGTGTGCACCTCGCCGCGATAAAGTTGCAACTCGCGTCCATCGTGCACCGTGAAACTGCTACGGAAATAGGAGCGGTTGCCGCCCACGTCGCGCAGGGTTGCCTCGATCACGTGTTCGCCGTATGTAAGTGCCTTTTTGGGGCAAAAACTCACCCCGTCGGCCGACCATTCTGCACTGGCCGACACGTTGCGTCCGTCAAGGAAGAGTGCGCAACTCGCCGTGTCCACGCCCGTGAAATCATACAACTGCAGCGTGACCGTGGGGTGCGTCTGCTTTTCCAGTGCCTCGCCGTCCGCAGGAGATACCGAGGCCACAACGGGGCCGAATTTATCAACAAGTCGCACCGTAATGGGGTCTTTTTCATTTCCAAGGCAAGCGCGGTAAAGGCCGCCCTGTGCCTCGATCCAATAGGAAACCGTGCCTTTGTCGTCAAGACAGGTCACGGGGATCCGCGCCTCGTGCACCCCTTCTTTGGTAACGGTGGCGAGGAAAGCGCGCACGCCGTCGCGCGTCATCACAAAGACAAGATCGCGTCCCGTGCGATTGCCAAGCACGGCAAAGCGCACTACGAGCTCATTGCTCCGCAGGATCGCCGAGCCCGTGGGCTCAAGCGGCAAAATTACAGGCAGAACGTGATCTCCCACAAAGGGCAACACCTGTCCCTCGTCGGCAAAACCGGGGGTCGGGCGGCGCGGATTTCCGATTTGGCAGGCGTGTGCGGGATCCTCGAGATCGACCGTCCAGATCGTTGCGTAACGATGAGGAGCGGCATGTCGCACCTCCACACCATCGTATCCCACACGCAGTTCGGTGAGCGCCTGCTCGGGTGTTCCGCCGCGCGGCACGATCAAGAGGCGATGCACCGACGCGACACCTGCGCGGAAGGTGCCGGGCAGATTCTCAAAGCCGTTCTCTTTTGCGACGGCGATCACGGGCGAGATCACGCGCACCGTATGCGCCAGTGCCTCGTCACAGGTTTGGGGGTATCGGTCGGCAAGTGTTTTCCACATGGTTGCCACGTCCGCCTCGGCGCTTCCTGTTGCCAAAAGGCGATCCGCGTGCACGAAGCGAAGCACGGCGGTCTCACCTGCGGCAAGCACGTGGACGCCCGGGCGGTCGGCCAGCGGATTGCGCCCCGCAAGGCCGCTCGGCTTATCCAACAGCATCTCATAGTCGTACAGGTCCACCGCCTCATCACGCGGATTGGTGATCTCGCAGAACGCCGCCTCGTCCTCGATGGTCAAGGCGTACTCCGTGAACAGAACGGGAGGGATTTCAGGCAGAGTACGAAGGGGCACACGGTAGGTGGCGGTGTCGCATTGCTTGCAGTCAAAGGTATATTCCAGATATTCGCCTTCCATCTGTTCGGCGGGGATCGTCGCACTGTACAGCACGAGCGGTTGCTCGGCGCGGTAGCCGTCCGTCGGCAACATACGGAGCGTGCCGCTGTGGGGACCCGCTTTGAAGGACAGAGAAACCGACGAGAGTGTGCGCCCCTCGTCGGGGAGCAGGACCTGCAACGTCATCGCCCGATGGCAAAATGCTACGTGGGCAGGCGTGTGATAAAAGCATTTCATACGGATTCTCCTTTCGTCAGAAGAGTAAATCAAACAAGGGGCAAAGCGCGATGGGCCAGAGCATCGCAGGCACGAGATTCATCACCTTGATACGGGTGATACCGATGAGGTTGGTGCCGATGAAGATCACAAGCAGGGAACCCACGGCGATCATTTCTGCCGTGATGGCGGCAGGGATCGCATTCCCCGCCAGTACGGCGATCAGCACGAGCACGCCTTGGATCGCAAACACGCCCGCGGCGGAAAACATCACACCCACGCCAAGAGAGGAGGCGAAGATCACCGAGGACACCATATCCAACATGGATTTGGCGTAATACGTATCGTGTGTGCGGAGCATACCGCTCTCAAGTGCACCCGTGACAGTCATCGCGCCCACACAAAACAGCATGGTAGCGGTCACAAAGCCCTCGGCCACGTTATTCACGCGCCCTTTCATACGGCGCTCCAGTGCGGCACCCAGGCGACCGAGCCAGCGGTCCAGGTCAAGCAGTTCGCCCACCAGTGTGCCAAGCACCACAGAAATGATCATCACAAGCACGTTCTGCACGTCCAGTGCACCCATGATGCCGATGAGCACCACACAGAGCCCCACGCCCTTTTGTACGGCGGTAGCGATGTGATTTTCCTGTCGCTCGCCTGCGTCAAGTGTCTCGGTGGCTTTACCCCGATGCAATCTACCCGCCAGGGCGCGAATGGCAAGTCCCACCAGTGCGCCGAGTATCACGGCGCCCGTATTGACGATCGTACCCCAAAGTGCCCACTGTGTCATATACGTCCTCGTTCCTCGCGCCCACGCGCGATCAATAATATAATCTTTTTTTATTTTAACACGATTCCCCGTGGATTGCAACGCCTTTTCCCGATTTTATCAAAAAACGCGCCCGCGCGGGCGCGTTTGGGTCATATTCCGCCCTTGCAAAACGCGCGCCGATATGCTATAATATCGTCATTACAAAAGGAAAGAGGCGATACTATGTCGGAAATGGGAAAGGGACGTGCGTACGCAGGTCTTATTTTCGTCATTTTCATCTGGGGCATCAGCCCGCTCGTCACGCTGTATTTTTACGATTTCTTCTCCCCCACCATTCGCATCTCCATCGGTGCCGCAGTCAGCGGCATCGCCATGCTGCTTATTTCACTGCCGCAACGGCGCCTGTTGGACAAAAGTTATTTTAAGATCGCCGTGCCGACGGGTGCGTGCGTGGCGATCGCCAACATTTTGCAAAAGATCGGTCTGCAATACACCACGCCTACGCACTACGCATTCCTTGAAAATCTTTCGGTGGTGCTCGTGCCCGTGCTGTTGTTCCTGTTGACGCGAAAAAAGCCGAATGCGCTCACGATCACGGCCTCGTTTTTGTGCCTCGTCTCCTCGATGATCCTCACGGGCATGCTCACGGGCGGTGCAACGGTGAACTGGACGGGTGACTTGCTGTGCGCCCTCGCGGGTCTTTTCTACGGCGTGAACATCGCCGTAACGGGCACGTACGCCAAGCGCTTTTTCGTGCCGCTTTACCTTACGATCCAGATCCTTGTGGAAGCACTTATCAGTTTTGTGTCGGCGCTTGTGTTCGATGCTGTGGGCATTGAAGAGATCCTCTTCACGCCCGACCTTCTCCCGATCCTTCTCAACGTGGGCTTCGTGCTGATCTCCTCCACGCTTGGTTGGTTGATCCGAACCAACGCGATGAAAAAGGTGGACCCCACGGTGGTCGCCGTGATGATGCCTTTTTCCTCTGTGGTGACCACGATCGCCTCGATCTTCATGGGTAAGGACACGGTCAGTTATACGCTGATCATCGGTGCCGTGCTTGGATTTGTTGCGATTATCCTCTCGGGACTTGGCGACAGAACGCCGAAAAAAGAAGCGGAATAGGGAGCGCGGAGCAACAAAAAACTCCGCAGGAGCACCAAACAAAAAGCCCTCGGCTTGTGCCGAGG
>JAZSGQ010000009.1:0-8403 GCA_045532805.1 Eubacteriales bacterium | reverse complement strand
CACCCACGCGATTGCGTGGGTGTTTTTGTGTTTGGAGGCGCCACTCGCGCGCCGGATCACGTTTTCTTGCGCCACGCGCAAGAAAACCGGTTCGGTTACCCCGCCCGGAGGTCGGGGTGCTTGCACACCAGACGCAGGGCGCGGGTATTTTCGCGCGAAGCGCGAATGGAGGGTGGTTCTTGATGCAAAGTGTTCCGCTTTGATGATATCCACGCCTTCGGCGTGATGATATACAACACTGCGTGTTGATGATATCCACGGCTATGCCGTGATCGTGCGCTCCGCGCACGATTGACACCGCCGCGCTTTTGTGCTATACTTGACTCAATAAAAGCAAAGGAGCGCCGCGCTATGGGATTTTTTGAAACAGAGGGTATGCAATACCTGATCCAATATCCGAAGGACTTTTCCGCTTCGGGGACGTATCCCGCGCTGTTCTTCTTTCACGGGGCGGGGACAAGAGGCACCGATATGGGCAACCTGACCGATAATTTGTTCTTTGAATACTACGAACGGCACGGGGATCTCCCCTTTGTGGTGATCGCGCCGCTTTGCTCGGAGAACACGTGGTTTGATATGTGGGAACGCATCAAACGCTTGGTGTTGCACGTCACCTCACTTCCGTTTATTGACGCGGATCACGTCTATGCCATGGGTGCGAGTATGGGCGGGTACGCTACCTGGCAGATCGCAATGAGTATGCCCGAGGTCTTTGCGGCCATCGTGCCGATCTGCGGCGGCGGTATGTACTGGAACGCCTCGCGCCTTAGAAACGTCCCCGTCTGGGCATTTCACGGCGCACTGGACGAAACGGTGCGTTGCGAGGAGTCGCAGAAAATGGTGGATCGCGTGAACAAGCGCGGCAACGCTCGCCTCACGGTCTACCCCGATGCCAAGCACGATTCCTGGAGCGCCACGTACGCCAACCGCGAGGTTTTCGAGTGGTTGCTTTCCAACAAAAGGCAAACCGAAGCGCCCGCACCCACCTTGGAGCACGAGGGCTCGAAAGCATTTGGATAACAAAAAAGGACGCCACGGGCGTCCTTTTTTGTATTTGTGTCCGCAGGACACAACATCGTTTGGCCATAGGTCAACATCATTTCGAGCAAAGCGAGAACATCGTACCGCCGCGGCGGACACAAAACGGAGTTGCACTGCGTGCAAATGATGTGGGCTTGCGCCCAACGATGTGATGCTCCGCATCAACGATGTTGCGCTTCGCGCAAACGGATTGACGATTCCCATGGCTTGTGCTATAGCCGAAGAGAGCCGAACACGATGGCCTCTCGG
Organism: Eubacteriales bacterium; assembly: GCA_045532805.1. Taxonomy (GTDB): domain Bacteria; phylum Bacillota; class Clostridia; order Oscillospirales; family CAG-272; genus Firm-07. The sequence continues at coordinate 7,113 of JAZSGQ010000009.1, read as the reverse complement.
CAACGCATTTTCGCGCTTTTCGCCGTGCCCCGACTTGTAAAGTGCTCACTTTACTGCGTTGTGTCACGACGAAATTCATCAAAAATCCATTCGCCGAGAGGTGCTTCGCAGTATTTACGGAGTAAACGGACGGCAAGGAAAGGCAAATGCTTGCGGCAATATGCGGATATTGCAAAAGAATTTGCCGAAGCCCGGGTGTTCGTTTGCCCGTAAAGACCCGTCGCGTTCGGCTCTCTTCGGCTATACCGAATTTGGAAAGGCGGTGGGAGTATGAAGAAGAAAATTGTGTTGTTCGTTTCGCTCGGCGTTTTGACTTTGATTGTGATCGCCGCCACCCTTTTCTTTGTGGTGCAGGGCGTCCTTGCGGCAAACAAGCGTCAAGCGCAAGATTTTTTTGTCGGGTATTGTGCGCCCCAACCTTGCAAAAAGGAAAAAAGAGTGCTATAATGAAGCAAAGTGCGGTGCACGCCGCAAAAAAGGAGCATGGAGGTCGCATATGATCAAGATCGGTACGTATTCCATAGGACACGAAACGCTTTCCTTTGAGGAGCGCCTTCGTATGACGAAGGCTGCGGGCTTTGACTTTCTCTGCTTTGGCGTCTCGGCGGTGGCCAAGGGCGCGGGAGAGGGCACGGTGCCCGACCTTTGCGCAAAGGCAGGGCTTGAGATCGGCCACATTCACCTGACGGGTGCGGGCACGCACGCGCTCTGGGACGCAGGCGAGGAGGGCGATGCGATAGAGAAGCGCTACTGCGACGAGATCGTGCTGTGTGGCGAGGCAGGCGTCAAGACCGCCGTGTTGCACGCGCTCTACGGCTACGCACAACCCGCTCCGATGGGCGAGGTGGGGCTCTCGCGCTTTTTGCGCATTGCGGAATGTGCCGAGAAAAACGGTGTGGTGCTCGGTGTGGAAAACTCCCTGTATGACGACTACCTTTGCTATCTGCTCGATCACATCAAGAGCCCCTATTTCGGGTTCTGCTTTGATAGCGGCCATCACAACGCGTTCGCGCGCGAGATGGATCTGCTCGGCAAATACGGCGACCGTCTTGTCACCACGCATCTGCAGGACAACGACGGCACGAAGGATATGCACATGTACCCGCTGGACGGCACGACCGACTGGGACACCATCGGAAAGGCGCTTGGCGCTTGTCCCCACGCGCATGAGGAGATCTGCGCCGAGATCGTCCGCGTCCGTGACAACAAGTTCAAGGGCATGAGTGCCGCCGATCTTGAGACAAAATTTGCCGATACCCGCGCTTACCGCGACGGGATGTTGCGCTTCACCGACGAGCACGTGATCGCCTACGAGTCGCTCTCCTTTGAGGAGTCGCTTGCCCGCCTGTACGCCGAAATGCGCGAGATCGCCGACGGCATTGAAGGCCGCTGATCCGATCCGATGAAACTTGCCGCAACCCTTCTGGGGCTTTGCGCCGTTGCGATGTTCGTTGGCAGCTACCAACTGAAATCGCGGCGTATGCTGATCCTGTTCAATGCGGGCTCGCGCGTGCTGTACGTGGCACAGTATCTTCTGCTCGGCGCGCTTGACGGCGCATTGCTGGACGTGGTGGCCTTCGCTGTGTCTATGCTGTGCCGCGACCGTGACAGGGGCTTTGTGAAAAAGCATTTTATTCTGACCGTGATCCTGTGTAACGCGGCCGTTATCGGAGCGGGTATGCTGACCTATCGGAACGTTTTCAGTATGCTTGCCATTCTCGGCGTGCTCTTTGAAACGCTGGCGCTCTGGTTGGCAAGGGAACGGCATATCCGCCTGGCATCGCTGCTGGGCGCGCCCTTCTGGCTTGCCTACAATGTGAGAAACGCCGCCTACGGCTCGGTGATCGGGAACGTCATCACGCTGGTCTCCATCACGGTAGCGATCATTCGCTATGACGTGCTCAAAAAAGAAAAAGGAAGGGCAGGAGGGGGGGCCCCCCCGTCATTTGCCGTGGGCGCCCCTTCTTCCTTTTCTCGTCGCTCGGTCGCGGCAGTGTACACGGATTGACTCTCGGTATTGACATTTTGCCCCCAATAAGGTATAATTTTCTTGTAGGCGAGAGGCCATCGTGTTCGGCTCTCTTCGGCTTAGGCAAGAGGGAGTGATCCGAACCCGCCCTAAAGCGTTGCTTTTCGGTGCTTTTGGCACTTGCCGCTCTTGCAAAGTCCACACTTGGCGGCGCACGCCAAGCACCAAAATCACACAAAAATCAAACGCTTGAGGGTCGAAGAGTTTTGAAGGAGCAAATCGGCAGAACGAACAAGATAAATTTTCGCGGCAATATGCGGATATTGCAAGGAAATTTACCGAAGCGCGTACGTCGATTTGCCCTTCAAAACCGAGTTCGGATTACTCCCTCTTGCCTAGCCGATCGTAGCGTTTGCCTTTGCCCATTCGCGTCGAATCGGCATATTTTATCATTGGAGGTATGCAATATGAAGATCAGATGGATCGTGCTTGCCGTTGCGGTCGTTTTGCTTGCGAGCGGCGGACTTGGTGTGTATTTGTATGCTCACACCCCCGAAAATGCCGTTTTCAGCGCCGTGGTCGATACCTTCGACGACGCGCTTGCGCGCGATGAGGTCGCGCCTATGTATCACGTGCTGGAGCGCGGCTCGATTGCCGTTTCGATCGACGAACTGGCAGATGAGGACTATGATCTGCTGGAGGGCGGTCGCATTTCAGGCAAGGTGTATTTCTCACAGAAGGGCCTGATGATCGAGGGTGCAGACGTACAATATGACGATTTCGCGTTGAGCGGCGACCTCTACGTGTCCGACGAAATGATATACGTCAACGAGGAGGAGATCATTAAGGGGGCATACGGTGCGAAATATGCCGATCTTGCCGATGATTTTGCCAACTCGATCTTTGCATACGGCTCGGGATCGGATTATGCCATCGAGGACGAGGAGGCCTATGATGCGATCCTTCGCGCGCTGGAGAGTATGGACAACTCCGATATGAGCAAAGACGCCGAAAAACTGGTCAAACGGCTTGTGCAGGACGCTTGGGATATCGTGTGCGACAACGCCGATTTTGAAAGCAAAAACAAAAAGGTCAGACTGAACGATGGGAAGAAAAAGGTGCGCGTGATCACCGTGACCGTTGATGCCGACGCGCTGTCCGATATGCTCGCGGATCTGTATGACTACCTGCTTGAGGACGAGGAGATCCCCGAATTTTTTGAGAAGCACGGTGAGGTACTCTTTACAGAGACGTCGGGTGGCGGCTACTACATAGGCGATATGTATTTCGCGCATGCGGATTCTGCGGTCGAAGCCTATAAACTGTTCCTTGAAGAGCTGGAGAAGGAGATCGACACACTCTGCGACCGGATCGAGAGATCGGAGTATTACAAGGAGATCAAACTGGAGTTTGTGATGTCCCGTACAAGCAATACGTTGCTCAAGTTGACCGTGGACAGCGGAGACTACGAGGTACTCTCCGTCGACTTTGGCTCCAAGGGCGTCAAGCGCACCAATGAGATCGCTATCCTCGTGGACGGTGTGGAAATCGAGTATACGGTGGAGCAAAATGACCGAAAGGGCTATGAGGCGCGCCTGGAACTCGACGGCGACGAGATCATCAAGATCTCCGTGAACAGATCCAAAGAGACCTTTGCCATTTATTTCGATGTTGACGGCAATGGCGCCAGACTCGGCGGCACTTTTCACACCGATTTTGGCAAGACCGAGTTGACCGTGAACAAACTGATGCTGTATGAGTCCTATTACAGTACCTCCGAGCGCGACTATGTGGAAGAGACGTTTGATTACGCCGTGGATATCACGTTGGAGATCAGGGAACGGGATCGGATGCCCTCGGCACCGGTGGAGTACGAGACGATTGCCGATATCAAGGATAGCGACATCGAAAAATGGATGGAGCGGATCGAGGAGTGAGCCGCGTTCCACCGACACAGCACCAAAAAGGCACTGCGCTGATTTTAGCGCAGTGCCTTTTGCTTTTTCCCTTGACACCTCCCGCGCGTGCGTGGTATAATGAAGGCACCTGAAAAAAAGGAGAAAAGCAATGCGTTACTACAATCAACTGTTGCACCGTGACATTCCTTACGAGACCAATCTGGACAACGGCGGCAATCCCGAGAACAAGCGCACCATTGCCAGCTCGGGGTGCGGCGTTTGCTCGATCTGTATGGCCGTGGAACTTCTGACCGACAAGGAGTTTCCGATCGTGGCGGGGCGCGATCTTGCCTACGAGAGTGGTGCCAATCGCCCCCACCCGGGCACCAATCTGGATATCCTCGGCCCCGTTGTGGCCGAGCGCTTTGACCTCACCTATCGTGGCACGAATGACCTTGACGAGGTCAAGGCGGCACTGCAACGGGGCGGCCAGGTGGTGACGCGCGTGAACAAGGGGCTGTTTACCCTCGGCAGTCACTATATTTTAATTACGGCCTATGACGGTGCGGATTTTTGTATTCTTGACCCCAGCTACAAGGAAGGAAAATTCGACACGCCCGAGCGCGCGGGCAAGGTGGACGATTCGCACGCCCCCTACCTCTATTGCAACGCCGAGCTCGTGCACGCCGAGACGCCGCCAAACCGTACCCGCTACCACATATTCCAAAGAAAAAGAAAAACGCAACAACAGGAGAACTCATTATGCTGATCATTTACGTGAGACACGGAGAGCCCATTTACAATCCCGACCAACTCACCCCTCTGGGTGAGCGACAGGCAGAGTCTGTTGCACGGCGTCTTGCGCTGTTTGGCGTGGACGAGGTCTATGCCTCCACCTCCAAGCGTGCCATGCAGACGGCACAGCCGACGTGCGAACTGCTTGGCAAAAAGTTGCAGACCCTGGACTTCCTCAATGAGAACTATCTGCACGAGTTGAAGATTCCCGTCGAGGGCGCGGATCCCGACTGGGTGTGGGCGCATCACAAGTACGCGCCGATCCTCACGAGCCGCGAGGTGCGCGAACTGGGCGAGAAATGGTATGAGCACCCCGACCTTGCCCCCTTCGGCATCGAGAAGCGGCTGGCACCCATCACCGAACAGATGGATGCCTTTATCGCCTCCTACGGCTATGAGCACGATATCGACAAGGGCCTTTACAAGGTCGTGAACCGCCAGCCCGAAAAGCGAATTGCCATCTTTGCACACGAGTGCATGGGCAAGATCGTGATGAGCCACCTTTTGGATATCCCGTTCCCGCAGTACGCCACGCACGTTGAGATGAGTCCTTCCGCCTTCACAGTCCTTCGTATGGACGACGGCAGTCTCTCTGCCAGAAGCAAGACGGTGTACCCTTATGCCCGTGCGCGTTTGCTCACCGTGTCCAATGATTCCCACCTGTATCGCGACGGTCTGCCGCTCGTGCATCGCTACACGCACTTGAGAGACCGTTTCTGACGCACAGAAAGCAAATATACCGCTTAACGGGGGGAGAAATGATGAAAAAAGGCCTCTTCCGCCTTGCGGCAGGGAAGCGCAACGGCGGCTCGGACGCCGCCGACGTGACCGCCTTCGGGATCCCGTGCCTGGATTCGATCGGCGTGGGCGGTGAGCGCGCACATTCCGTGGAGGAATATGGCGTGATCTCCTCGCTTTCCGAGTCCGCCAAGCGCATCGCTTCGATCATTCTCGCACTTTCGTGAACGAATTGTGAAAAAAGTTGTTGCAAACCGTCGAGGTTTGCGGTATAATGAAGTTGTAATTTTTTCATCAGGAGGAAACTGTCATGTTCAAACTGAAAGAGAACGGCACCACGGTATCGACCGAGATCATGGCGGGTCTTACGACCTTCTTTGCCATGTCCTACATCATCGTGGTCAACCCCGGCATTCTTGCCAAGTCAGGTATGGAATGGGGCGCTGTGTTCCTTGCCACCATCATTTCTGCCATTGTCGGCACGCTTGTGATGGGTCTTGTGGCCAACGTGCCTTATGCCCAGGCACCCGGTATGGGCCTGAACGCCTTTTTCGTCTACACCGTGTGCTTCACGCTGGGCTTCACCTGGCAACAGGCGCTTTCCATGGTGTTCATCTGCGGTGTGCTGAACATTCTCATCACCGTGACCAAGGTGCGTAAGTACATCATCAAGGCCATTCCGCTCAGTTTGCAACACGCGATCGGCGGCGGTATCGGTATTTTCGTTGCTTACATCGGCTTCCTCAACGTCGGCATCATCGGTTTCGGTGACGGCGTGCCCGCGATCCCTGCACTGAATCAGCCCGCCTTCTGGGTGTTCCTCATTGGTCTTGCGCTCATCATCGTACTGCTGGTCCTCAAGGTCAAGGGCGCGATCCTGATCGCGATCGCCGCCACCACCGTGATCGGCATTCCCTTCGGCGTGACCCAACTGGGCGAGACCATCAGTTTCACCGAGGCCTGCTCCCAGTTGCCCACCACCTTCCTTGCGATCTTCCGCGAGGGCGGCATCGGCAGTCTGTTTACCGACCTTGCCAAACTCCCCTTGGTGTTGATCACCATCTTCTCCTTCAGTATTTCTGATACGTTTGATACCATCGGTACCTTCATCGGCACGGGACGCCGTAGCGGCATCTTCTCCGAGGAGGACGAAAAGGCGATGGAAAACGGCGCGGGCTTCAAGTCCAAGATGGACAAGGCACTCTTCGCTGACGCCGCCGCTACCTCCGTCGGTGCACTGTTCGGCACGTCCAACACCACGACCTTCGTGGAGAGCGCCGCAGGCATCGGTGCAGGCGGACGCACGGGCCTGACCTCTGTGGTCGTGGCCATCTGCTTCGCGATCTCCGCTTTCTTCTCCACCTTCATCAGTGCCGTTCCCTCGGCCGCAACCGCACCTGCTCTCGTGGTGGTCGGTGTGATGATGATGTCCTCCTTCAAGGACATTGATTGGGGCGACTTTGACGAGGCGATCCCCGCCTTCTTCGCAGGCATCTTCATGGCGCTTTGCTACAGCATCTCCTACGGTATTGCCGCGGGCTTCATCTTCTACATTCTCGTGAAGGTCTGCAAGGGCAAGGTGAGGGAGATCAACCCGATCCTCTGGGTCTGCACGGGCCTGTTCTTGCTCAACTTCGTACTGCTCGCGCTGATCTGATCCGCGCGCACAAAAGGAATCTAAGCGAGGGGGGGAGAAACCCCCCCGCGGGGGGC
>JAZSGQ010000067.1:0-20234 GCA_045532805.1 Eubacteriales bacterium | reverse complement strand
CCCCCCGATATTACATTGATCCTCTGGAGACCGCGCATCTTTCGCACTGGGTCTACTCCCCCGCAAGTTCACCGCGCCTGATTGAAACGGTCTTTGCATAAAAATAAGCGGAGCATGCTCCGCTTATTTTATTTCACAGGCAAACGCCTGTGTTCCTTGTTCTCCCAGTGACAGCGCCGCCGCTTCGGCGGCTTTTTTGCTGTCAAACAGACCGAATACGGCGGGACCCGAGCCGCTCATGGACGCAAGCACCGCGCCACATTCCAACAGTGCGCGTTTCAGGTCACGCACGGCGGGGCGCTCCGCCTCGATCACCTCTTCAAATCGATTGTACGCAAGGGGTGCGAGCGCGTGTAATTCCCCCGACTGCATGGCACGCACGAGTGCGTCCGTGCGTTCGCGCGCCGTGGCGGCAAGTGCGGCAAAATCGCCGTAACGCGCGTCCAGTGCGGCAAAGGCACGGGGCGTGGAGACACCTTCCCCCTTCATAGCGACCACGGCGTGTGCCGCAAGGCGCGTGTGCACCGCGGTCATACGCTCGCCGATCCCCTCGCACATTTGGGTGCCGCCCTTGACGCAAAAAGGCACGTCAGCCCCTACGGTGGCACCGATCGCACACAGTTGTTCCGTGGAAAAACGGTTGCCGTCCAGGACGTTCAGGGCGCGGAGCATCGCCGCCGCATCTGCCGAACCGCCGCCAAGCCCCGCTTGCACGGGGATACGCTTTTCCAACTCCACGCGCACGCCGAAGGGATCGCCCGAAGCGGCGAAATACGCGCTTGCGGCGCGGCAGACGAGATTGCGCTCATCGGTGGGCAGGGAGCCGTCGGTCACCAAAACGACCTCCCTTCCCTCTCGCGTCAGGCGCAACGTATCGCAAAGCGAAAGCGTCTGCATCACGGTCAGGAGTTCGTGATACCCATCAGGGCGACACCCGACGATATCCAGGCACAGATTGATCTTGGCATACGCCTGCTCGATCACGGTCACACGATCCCCTCCCTCGGCTTTTTCGTTATTATATATTATATCGCATTTCCTGCCGCCTTGCAAGTTTTTGACAATTTTTTATGAATTTTTTTCAAGCACTCGCATTTCGCCTTGACGAACTCTTAAAAATCGGTATAATATAATTAAGACTAATAATAATTTGAGGAGAATACTATGGCCGATTTTGAAGACCGTCGGGACGAAACTCCCGCCCCCCGCAAGAAAAAGCTGGGCATACGCCACGTGATCGCGATGGCGTTGGTCGGCATTTTTGTCGTGCTGACGCTCTCGAATTTCCGCGCCATTCTGTCACCGTTGCAACTGCTCGGCTCGGTGCTTTCGCCCATTGTGACAGGCCTTGTACTGGCGTATATCCTCAACTTCTTCCTGCGCTTTTTTGAGTATAAGCTCTTCAAGAAGATCAAGCGCCGCACCGTGACCCGCGCACTGGCAATGCTCTTCTCTTATCTCCTTTTGCTCCTGATCATCGTAGGCATCTTCTATCTGGTCATTCCCTCAGTGGTCGAGAGCGTCTCCGACCTTTTGGCCAACCGCACGGCGTACGTCACGGATCTGTTTGATTCGATCGGCGGCTTCATCGACGGGCTCGGCATTGACGGTCTGAACAGTCAAACGATCCGTTTGTATGAGTTCCGTGACAATCTTCTTGTCACCCTTGGCAACACGGGCGACTGGATCAATCAGCTCAGCACTTTCTTAGCACAATTCGAAGGCACCGAAAACTGGATCTCCCAACTGGTGAGCATGATGGGCTCGGCCATTACGGTGCTCAAGAACCTGGTGGTCGGCATCTTCATTTCCATTTACGTTCTGCTTTCCAAGGAGAGATTGAATGCGGGGTGCCGCCGCGTGTTCCGCGCACTGCTCTCGGAAAATGCCGAGCGCCGACTGTTGCATTACTGCTCCACCGCACACCATAAGTTTGGTGGCTATATGGTCGGCAAACTCACGGACTCTATGCTCGTGATGTTCGTGTGTATGCTCCTGTTCGCTATTTTCGATATTCCTTATGCGGTGCTGATCGCGGTGGTGATCGGTGTGACCGACATCATTCCCTTCTTCGGCCCTTTCCTCGGTGCGATCCCCTCGGCGTTCATTATCCTGATCGCGGACCCGCCCAAGGCCATCGTATTCGTGCTTCTCATTCTCGTCGTTCAGCAGATCGACGGCAACATCATCGCGCCCGCGATCCTCGGTGACAAAACGGGACTTTCCTCGCTTGGCGTCATTGTGGCCGTGACCGTGATGGGTGACGTGCTCGGCATTGTAGGCATGGTCATCGGCGTACCGCTGTTCGCACTCATCATCACGCTTCTGGACGATTTCATCAAGAGCCGCCTGAAAAAGAAGGGTGCCGACACGGATCTGAACACCTACTTCCCTGCAGACGCCTTCCTGCGTCCCTCGGACCTGGTGCGTGAGCACGAGACCATGACGCAGAAATTCGTACACTGGATCCAGCGCGTGGAAACCGAGCGTGCGGGTGTGGACTATACGCCCTCTCCCTTGCATACGGTAGGACGCGCCTTCCGCCTTGGTGTGCTGAACGTGATCCGCTTCTTCCGCAGACTCTTCTCGGTGCACCCGATTCCCCAGGACCGCGAAAGCGGCATTTACAACGACATTGTAAAGAACGGCATGCGCACCGACCGCCGCTTCTGGCATACCTTTTTCCTGACCATTGCCACCCTCGGCGTCTATCCCTTCTATCTGCAAGAGATCGTCGCGCAAACCGTGAATATCGCCTGCCGCCGCGACCGCAAGCGTACGTGGGGTGCTTTCCCCTTCATCATGCTCTCGCTTCTCACGATCGGTGTCTATCCGATCATTTGGCACTGCATGGTCATTGCGCGTTTCCGTGATTACTGCCGCGCCAACGGCGAGGAGTGCCGCATCACCAGAAAATACTATCTGTGCTGGACGCTGATCGGTCTGCCGACCCTTGTGGGCCCGATGATCGCAATCGCGCGTTTCCTTGACGGTTTCAGCCAGGTATGCGCGATCTACAACGCCACGCACACCTTCCCCCTCTCCGAAGAGGATCTGCGCGAGGACGAAGAAGTCGAGATCCTGCCCGAACCGCGACGCGAGCACATTCCGCTCATTGATCAGATCGCACTGCCCAACGAATCCGTGATCGAAAAGAACGCGGAACTCGACGCTATGGAGGCCGCAGAGGCCAAGGTGTGCGAGGAGCAGGACGAGGCAGTTTCTGTTACCGAATGACACAGCGGAAAGCCGATCGGGATCCGATCGGCTTTCTCCATAGTATATGCAACAAGGAGGTGAAGCAGTGAGTTCCGCGCAACACATCATAGCGGACAATCTGCGCACGTGGCGCACGGCAAGTGCCGACATAAGAGAATTGCGATTGCTCGGCGCACTTGACGCGGGACGGCGACTAGCGATGCTGACACCGTCCGACGCACTGCCCGACCCCTCGTTTCTCCCCGCCGAGGAGTTACCGAACACACCGCTTGTCGGCGATCCCGATGCCTTTTTACACACGCTTGCGGTAGAGGAGCAGATCGCATTTTGCCGTGGATTTCTCAGCGTGCGTCCTCTCACGCCCACGGGTGACGAGGAGCAGGGTGCACCGCCGCCCGCCGCCCCCCGCATCGCCTTTTTGGAGAGCCCCTTTGCACGCGAGGCATTGCGCACACTCGGACGTATTCTGCCGCACGCAAGACCCGTGACCGTGCCAAATTTCACCGCCGTTTGCGAGGAGTTGGCAAGCGACCACGCCGATTTTGCTCTGCTCCCGCTGGAGGATTCACAAGAGGGCAAACTGATGCGCCCCCTACAGGCGATCGACAGTTTCTCCTTCCGCATTACGCACACCTGCGAGATTCCCTACCCCGACGGCGGACGCTCGGTCACAATGGCACTGCTCACACAGCGCTATCTGCCGACCGCCAAGCGAAAAGGCGAGCAGATGCTGGGGTGTCGCGTGTCACAGCAAACCCCCTTCACACTCTCCGACCTGCTCATTGCCGCGCGGCAATGCGGGCTCACGCTCCGCCGTGTGGACTCGCTCCCAACCCCTTACGGTGAGGACGGCGTGATCTATTTCCCCGTATTCCGAGCAACCGAGGGCGAGGTGGCACTCTTTGAGGCCTATCTCACACTGTTCCAGCCCTCGGCGCAACTCATCGGCACCTACACACATATCACACGATAAGGAAGTATAACACATGAAAACGATTCAATACAAAACCCGCGGCGTTTGCTCCCGTTCCATTGAAATTGAGTTGGAGGACAACGTGATCCGTTCCGTCAAATTCCAGGGTGGTTGCTCGGGCAACACACAGGGTGTGGCGGCGCTCGTTGTCGGCATGACCGCCGACGAGGCGATCGCGCGCCTTGCAGGCATTCGTTGCGGCTTCAAGCAGACCTCCTGCCCCGACCAGTTGGCAGAGGCACTGAAGGCGGCTTTGGAAAATTAAAAAAAGAGGGCGTGTCGGCTGACACGCCCTCTTTTTTATGCTTGTTTCAAAAACTCCAAAACCGTCTGCCAGATGCGCTCAAAGGAGTCCAGTTCCATACGTTCCTCGGGAGTGTGCAGGTCGCGGATATTGCAACCGACCGATATCGCTTCCAGTCCCGCCACGGCATCGCAAATGAGGCCGCATTCCAGACCCGCGTGGATCACAGTGGCAAGCGCCTCCCTGCCCGTAACGCCGCGATACGCCGATTGCCACGCGCGAACGAGTGCGGAATCCGTGGCACTCTCCCATCCGGGATAGCCGCCGCGATGCGTGATCTCGCCACCCACACTTGCCACACGCGCCTCCAGTGCCGCATTGCTCTCACGGAGCGCGGTTCTGTCGGCCGAGCGGGTAGAGACCGTGACACGCACGTTGGTGCCCTTCACGGCAATGCTTGCGATATTACGTGAGGTCTCGGGCATCACGCCGCGCTCACGCCAGGTAAGCACGCCGCCCTCGGTGCCAAGCAGACAAAGGATCTTTTCCGTGTCCTTGGCATCAAAGCGCCCGTGATAGGTCACAGGAGACAGCGTGACCGTAAGGCCCGCGTCCTCGGGTGCCTCGCAACTTGCCTTCAGTTCATCGGCGGCGGCACGCAGGGCGTTCATCGCCGCCACGGGATCGCCGCACGCGAGCACCGCCTCGCACTCGCGCGGAATGGCGTTGTCCTTATCACCGCCCGCGATCTGTGAGAGGCAGACCGCTGTAACCTCGGCGGCGCGCGTCAGCAGGCGATGCATCAGCATCAGCGCGTTGCCGCGCCCTTTATGAATATCCGCGCCCGAGTGACCGCCGCAAAGCCCCGACACCGTCACGGCAATGCCCTCACCCTTGATGTCTTCACGGGAAAGACTCAAATACATATCACTGCGCTGACCGCCGCAACAGCCCACGATGATCTCATGCTCGGCGTCAGAGTCCAGATTGAGCATACGGTGTGCGCGCACACGGCTGAAATCAAACGCCATCGCGCCCTCCATACCCACTTCCTCGGAAGTAGTGAACAGACAGCAAAGCGGCGGGTGATCCTCGGCCTTTTCCAGTGCGGCCAGCAGAATGGCCACGCCAAAGCCGTCGTCAGCGCCCAACGTGGTGCCGTCGGCACGCAAGACGTTCCCCTCTTGCACAAGGCGAATGGGGTCGCGCTCAAAGCAGTGCGACACGCCCTTATTCTTCTCCGCCACCATATCGGTGTGCGCTTGCAACAGGACGGGATCCTCACCCTCGCGCCCCGCCGAGGCCGCCTTCTCAACAAACACGTTGTTCGCGGTGTCTCGGTAGCAGGCAAGTCCGCGCGCCTTTGCAAAGCGCTCGATATAGTCCGCGATCCCCGCCTCGTTCCCCGATGCACGCGGAATGGCCGAGATCTCCTCAAAGATACGGATGGGAAGGCAATCGTAGCCCTTGATCGTATACGTCATAGCAACCTCCAAAAAAGCCGCTGTACAGCGGCTTTTTGTTATAATCTTGCAAGTGCCTTTGCGGCACCCTCCACCACGGCGGTATCCGCGTTGGTAGCAATGCGGGCACGCAACTCCATCACGTCGGCAAGGAACTGATCCATACCCGGCAGAATGCCGCCGCCCGTGAACACCACGCCGCCCTTGGAAATGTCGGCGCGCATCTCATCGCCCGTGCGCTCCAACACGGTCACAATGGTATCCAGTACGCCCGCAAGCGGCTCGCGCAGAGCACCCAGCATCTCCTTGGAGGAGAGCGTGATCACGCGCTGATCGCCCGTTTGCTCACAGCGTCCCTTGACGTCCAACGTCTTGGCCTCGTCGTGTCCCGCCACAAGACCGATGCGGATCTTGATCTGCTCTGCGGTGCGGCGACCGATATGTAAGCCGTGCCGTTTTTGCACGTACTGAATGATGGCCTTATCGAACTGATCACCGCCCACGGGGGCCGTCAGATACGTGACCATATCGCCAAGGAACACCACGGCAACCTCGGTACGCGAGGCACCCATGTGCACGAGCATCTGTCCCTTGGGGGTGGAGAAATCAAAGCCCACGCCGATGGCGGCGCAAAGCGGCGCCTCCAAAAAATGCACGCGGTGCACGCCCGCCTGAAGTAAGGCGTCCTCCACGGCGTTGGTCTGCGCCTCGGTAAGATCACAAGGAATCGAGACCATGGCCACGGGCTTCATCGCCACGCGCCCCAGTGCACGGCGCAGAATGATGCGCAACATATTGCAAAGGATCTCGGGGTGCTTTGTCACCTCGTCCCACACGGGGCGGCACAACGTGACGTGCAACGGATCCTCCTTGGCAAGACGCATCGCGGACGCGCCCACGTCCAACACACGGCCCGTTTCGATTTCCACTGCGGCCACACTCATCTCCTTCAAAAGCAGGCCGCCCTCCGCCGAGGATACGGATATTTGTGCCGTACCGATATCGATACCGATGCCTTTTCTCAGCATAGACGCCCTCCTTTCTCAAAGAAATGTATGTGCATACAAAATAATTATACTATATTGCAAGAAAAAATGCAATGCCCGTGTCAAATTTTAACGCGTCTGCTTGCGCGTATAGGCAATCGCGCACGCGAGCACGTGTTCAGCACCGTCCGCGCGCAAGGCGCGACAGGCCATACTCATACTGGCTCCCGTTGTCACGACGTCGTCCACCAAAATGACCGTGGCGTGGGGCGGCACCGCAAAAGCGCGGAACACGCCCTGCAGATTCTGTGCGCGCTCGGCAGCGTTCAGGTGCTTTTGCGTTTTGGCATGACGCACGCGACACAGAAGCGGTTTCATCGGGATCCCCGTGGCAACCGAAAGCGCCTGTGCCAGATTCTTGGCTTGATCCTCACCGTCACGGCGCCGTGCGCGCTCGGCGCGCGGCAGATAGGTGATGACTGCCTCATTGGCACGCAAGCCCTTGTCGGCCAGTGCCAGCATCACGCTATCCCGCAGTTCATCGGCAAGAAAAGAAAGCACGCGCTCGCGGCGGTACTTCTTCAGATCCAGCACCGTGCGGCGTATCGCGCGCAACTCCGTCTCTTCCCCGTAGGGCACGAGTTTCACAAGTCCCGCGCACCCCGCTTGACGCATCATGGCACTCTGGCACAGACAGTCAAAATACGGGCGGCCGCAACGAGAGCAGGGAGCGCGCATCGCGCGCTCCCATTCTCCCCGACAGCGTGCGCAAAAGGCGGACGGTGCCTTGCCACCAAGTGTGATCGGAAAGCGAGCACCGCACCCCACACAAACGGGCGGAAACAGCAATTGCTTGATACAATCGAAACTGCTCTGCGTCATACCTTATCCACAAGCAATCTCGCCGCAAGACCCGTATAGCGCATCGACTGGCGGTTGTTTTGCACCATGCGCTCCACGATTTCACGCCGCCCCACTAGGATCACCATTTTCTGTGCACGGGTGATGGCCGTATAAAGCAGATTTCGCGTGAGCAACATCGGCGGTGCGGCATACACGGGCAGGATCACCACGGGGTATTCACTGCCCTGACTCTTGTGCACGGTGACCGCGTAGGCCAGTTCCAACTCGTCAAGCCCCGTGAAATCGTAAGTGACCAATCGGTCGTCAAACAGCACCTCCACACTCTGATCGGTGGGATGGATCGCCTCGATCACGCCGATATCGCCGTTAAAGACGCCACAACCCGTTTCCTCGCCGCGCTCCCAAATGAGATCGTAATTGTTGCGGATCTGCATCACGCGGTCGCCCTCGCGCAGTACGATATCCCTCACGCGATGCTCGCGCTTGCCCGCGCGGGGTGGATTAAGCGCTTGTTGCAAGAGTCTGTTGAGATGCTCGGTGCCCGCCTCTCCTTTGCGCGAGGGCGAGATCACCTGAATATTGCCCACCACGTCGGCACCGTAGGTGCGGGGCAAGCGCGTGCGGCAGAGATCCGCGACGGTGGCCGCGATATCCGCGTCACTCGCACGCGAGAGGAAGAAAAAGTCATTGTCTTTGACGTCAAGCCGAGGCATTTCGCCGCGGTTGACGGCGTGCGCGCCCGTGACGATCAAACTGTGTTGTGCCTGGCGGAACACTTCGGTCAGTGCCACCGTGGCAAAACGGCGGCTTCTGATGAGGTCACGCAACACGTTGCCAGCCCCCACGGAAGGAAGCTGATCCGCGTCACCAATCAGTACAAGGCGCGCGCCCGGCTTGATGGCCTTGAGCAGTGCCGCCGTGAGGGGCTCATCCATCATCGAGGCCTCGTCCACGATGATCGCGTCCTCGTCCAGTTGATCGCGCTCGTTGCGCGCAAATTCCGCGCGCTTCCCGTCGCTGTAACTCATTTCGAGCAGGCGGTGTACGGTCTTTGCCTCCTCGGACGTTGCCTCGGACAACCGCTTGGCGGCACGCCCTGTGGGGGCGGCAAGCGCCACGCGCAGTCTCATACTGGAGAAAATGCGCATCAGGGCGCGCACCACCGTGGTCTTACCCGTTCCGGGGCCGCCCGTGAGGATCATCACGCCGTTTTCCAGTGCGCCCGCGATGGCCTCTCTTTGCAAGCGTGCATAAGAAAGGCCGCCCGCGCGCTCCTCACGCAGGATAAACTGCTCGATATCGCCGATATCGAGCCGCACACAACTGCGCTCCAACGCCACCAAACGCTCGGCGATGGTACGCTCACATTCATACGAGGCGCGGTCATACAAATAGACCCGCTCGCCCTTATCGGTCAGATACCGCACGCGGTAGAGTCGGTGCGTCCTCACAAGCGCTGCTGCGGCGGCTTCCACCACCTCACGCGAAACGCCAAGCAAGGAAACGGCAGCCTCGTACAGTTTTTCCTCGGGCAGACAGGTGTGTCCGTTTACGGCGGCGTTGTAGCCGAGCAGATACAGAATACCGCTCTCGGCACGCGGTCTGCCGGTGCGGTCAAATCCAATCTGTTCCGCCATGCTGTCCGCCTTTTCAAAACCGATGCCCTCGATCTCCTCACACAGTCGGTAAGGGTTCTCCTTGGCCATCTCCACGGCGGCGTTTCCCCACTCCTTGAAGATACGCACCGAGAGCGTGGGACCAAAGAAATCGCGGAAGAACATCATCACGCGTCGCACACCCGATTGCCGACGGAACTCCTCGGAGATCTCCCCTGCCGCCTTGCGGCTGATGCCCTGGACCTGTGTGAGCCAGTCGGGGTGATTCTCGATCACGTCAAAGGTATCCTCCCCGAACAGATCCACGATCTTTTGTGCCTTTTTGGGGCCTACGCCCTTGATGGCGCCCGAAGCGAGATACCGCAGAATGGCGGAGGCGTCCGAGGGGAGCCGTTTTTCAAACTGCTCCACGCGGAACTGCCTTCCGTATTTGGGATTATGTATCCAGTGCCCAAGGAGCGTGAGTTCATCTCCTTCGGCAAGGTACGGGAGCGTGCCCACTGCCGTGATCAACTCATTCTGTTCGGTGCCGAAATCAAATATGGCATAGCCGTTTTCCTCGTTGGCATAGATGATGCCCTCGACACTGCCCGTCAATTTTTCCAGTTCGTTTTTCTCCTGCACGGCGCGCTCCCTCCTTTCTTCAAAAAAGGCCGTTTTTCAGCAAATGTGCATGAAAAACGGCCTTGTTATGTGTTATTTGGGCTCTGCTTTTCTATCAGAGTAGATCAGCGGCCAATTTTTCGGCCATATCACGCTGTTCCCACGGAATGTCAAGGTCTTCCCTACCCATGTGTCCGTACGCGGCGAGTTGCGCGTAAATCGGGCGACGCAGGCCAAAGCGCTGAATGATCGCGGCGGGACGCAGGTCGAAGTGACGCTTCACCGCTTCGGCGATCTTGGAATCAGCCACCTTGCCCGTACCGAAGGTATCTACCAGTACGGATACGGGGTGTGCCACACCGATGGCATATGCCACCTGCACCTCACACTTGGTGGCAAGGCCTGCGGCCACCACGTTCTTGGCGATATAGCGCGCCGCATAGCAAGCGGAACGGTCCACCTTGGTGGGATCCTTGCCCGAGAAAGCACCGCCGCCGTGGCGAGAATAGCCGCCGTATGTATCCACGATGATCTTACGTCCCGTAAGACCCGTATCACCTGCGGGGCCGCCCACAACAAAGCGTCCCGTGGGGTTGACGTAGATCTTTGTTTGTGCGTCCATGAGGTCTGCGGGGATCACGGGAGTGATCACGTGTGCGATCATATCCGCACGGATCGTGGCAAGTTCTGTCTCGGGTGCGTGCTGGGTGGAGATCACCACGGTATCCACGCGCACAGGGCGATCGTTCTGATACTCGACCGTCACCTGCGTTTTACCGTCGGGGCGCAGATAGTTCAGCGTGCCGTTCTTGCGCACCTCGGTGAGTTTTCTTGCCAGTTTGTGAGACAGCGAAATAGGTAGGGGCATCAGTTCGGGCGTCTCGTCACAGGCAAAGCCGAACATCATACCCTGGTCGCCCGCACCCGTGTCCAGATCGTCCGCCATCGTGCCCTCCTTGGCCTCCAGCGCACGGTCCACGCCCATTGCAATGTCGGGAGACTGCTCGTGAATCGAACTGATCACGGCACAACTGTCGCAGTCAAAACCGTACTTGGCGCGATCGTAGCCGATCTCGCGCACGGTCTCGCGCACCACGCTCTGAATGTCCACGTATGCGTTGGTGGTCACCTCACCCATCACGGCCACAAGACCCGTGGTGCAGAAGGTTTCGCAGGCAACACGCGACATGGGATCCTGACGAAGCATTTCGTCCAGGATCGAGTCGGAAATCTTATCGGAAATTTTATCGGGATGGCCTTCCGTGACCGATTCCGACGTAAAAAGCACTTTGTTCTCTTCCATTGTGTTATTCCTCCGTCAAAACAAGAACGCAAGCACTGCCACCACGCCGTAGGATACCAGTGTCATGATAACACCCGAGATCGCTACGCCCAAAAGGCAGGCAAGGAGCGCCTTGTGAAATTTCATATCCATCATAGCGGCGACAAGAGAGCCCGTCCACGCACCCGTGGCAGGCAGAGGCACCGCTACGAACAGGCAAAGCCCGAAAAACGCATATTTTTCGACTTTTTCCCTGTTTTTTTCGGCTTTTTTGACAAGCCACGCGCCGACCGCGTGGAACGCGCGCACGCGCGAGCACTCCATCCGGACGATCACCCGCTTGATGAGCAGCAGAATGAAGGGCACGGGGAGCAGATTGCCCGCCAGCGCGAGCAAATAAGATTGCCACCAAGGAAGTCCCAGCAAAGCGCCGAGCGGAATAGCACCGCGCAACTCGACAACGGGCAACATCGCGCACAAAAGGACGCCAAGACGCGCACCGAGTATGTCTGTCAAAAACCTCTCAATGCCCGTAATGATCGCTCCCATATACGCTCTCCTTACGTGGATTCAACGTTATCTTTATTATATACTGTTTTACGGCAAAAATCAAGTTCCGACAAAAGAAATTGAGTTTTTCGCAAATCAAGCACTTTTTCCCTTTAAAATCGGTGAGATACGCTTATAAATGAGGAACGTCAGCGCGGCATCCACCACGCCCTTCAAAAAGGTAAAAGGGGCGTTAAAAATGATCAAACAAGACAGAAGTCCGTCCACGTGCGGGAAAATCTCCCGATACATACCGATGATCACGTCAACGGGCAGAATCTTGGCATAAATGGGATAGGTCACGAAATAATTGAGCG
Source organism: Eubacteriales bacterium (assembly GCA_045532805.1). Taxonomy (GTDB): domain Bacteria; phylum Bacillota; class Clostridia; order Oscillospirales; family CAG-272; genus Firm-07. Next base: position 8,118 of record JAZSGQ010000067.1, on the reverse strand, counting down.
GTATGCTGCAAAGACCCATCAAAAAAGCGCCGAGCAAGGAGCCGAGCAGGGCCGCTTTTCTCCCTTTTTTGAAGCGATATATAAGACCTGCGGGCAGAACAAAGACGGCACCAAGCAGGAAGTTTGCGAGTTCGCCAACGCCGCCTGTTGAGGTAGTGGGCAGTTTGATCAGATTTTTGATCAGGCACACGAGCACTCCCTCGAGGGGGCCAAATGCGAAACTTGCAACAAGGGCGGGAAGTTCCGAGACGTCAAACTTGATAAAAGACGGCATAAACGGAACAGAAAATTCAAGATACATTAAGATCGCGGCCACGGCGGACAGCATACCCACCATAGCGATGCGACGCACAGAAAACCGACGTTTAGCAGGCGACACGGCATTTACCTCTTTTCATATAAAAATCATCATTCAAAAAAGAAAAGCCCGACCAAAAGCCGAGAAATGCGTCACGATACGCCTTTTCTTCTCTCATCCGGACTGTACCGTCGGTTTGGGAATTTCACCCAATCGGCGCCCGTAGGCGTTCGCGGACTATACCGCCGGTATGGAATTTCACCATTCCCCGAAGTGATATAGATTTGAAAAATCCCCGCCGCCGAGGCGACGGGGATTTTTTATTGATTCAAGTCAATCGCAAAGATTAAGCAAGGATCTTAGCAACGACGCCGGAACCAACCGTACGGCCACCCTCGCGGATAGCGAAGCGAAGACCCTCTTCGCAAGCGATGGGGGTGATGAGCTCAACGGTCATATCAACGTTGTCGCCGGGACGGCACATCTCAACGCCCTCAGGAAGAGCGATGGTGCCGGTAACGTCGGTGGTTCTGAAGTAGAACTGAGGACGGTAGCCAGCGAAGAAGGGCTTGGAACGGCCGCCTTCCTTCTCGGTCAGAACGTACACAGTACCAACGAACTTGGTGTGGGGATGAACGGAACCGGGCTTAGCAAGAACCTGGCCGCGCTCGATCTCGTCCTTAGCAATACCACGGAGCAACGCACCGATGTTATCGCCTGCCTCTGCCTGAGGAAGAAGCTTGTGGAACATCTCGACACCGGTAACGGTGGTGTTCTTCTTCTCGTCGGAGAGACCCACGATCTCAACAACGTCGCCTACCTTAACGGTACCGCGCTCCACACGACCGGTAGCAACAGTACCACGGCCGGAGATGGAGAACACGTCCTCGACGGGCATAAGGAAGTCAAGGTCTGCCTTACGCTCGGGGGTGGGGATATAGCTGTCAACCTGGTCCATGAGCTCAAGGATGCAAGCATACTCGGGAGCAGAGGGATCGGTGTTAGCGGAGTTCAGAGCCTCACGAGCGGAGCCGCGAACGATCGGAATGTCGTCGCCGGGGAACTCGTAGGAGGACAGAAGATCACGGATCTCCATCTCAACGAGGTCAAGCAGCTCCTCGTCGTCAACGAGGTCGGTCTTGTTCATGAAGACAACCAGAGCGGGAACGCCTACCTGACGAGCAAGCAGAACGTGCTCACGGGTCTGTGCAAGAGGGCCGTCAGTACCTGCAACAACCAGGATTGCGCCGTCCATCTGAGCAGCACCGGTGATCATGTTCTTAACGTAGTCGGCGTGGCCGGGGCAGTCCACGTGAGCGTAGTGACGGTTAGCAGTCTCGTACTCAACGTGACGGGTGTTGATTGTGATACCACGTGCTCTCTCCTCGGGAGCGTTGTCGATCTGATCGTAAGCGAGGAACTCAACGTTGCCTGCGCCCAGGGACAGAGTCTTGGTGATAGCAGCGGTAAGGGTGGTCTTGCCGTGGTCAACGTGACCGATAGTACCAATGTTTACATGGGGTTTTGTTCTCTCAAATGTTTCCTTTGCCATTTTAGGTATCCTCCGTAAAATTATTTTTTAGTGTTAAAATGGTTTCTTATCAGTTTGCCTTGTTGCGCTTGGTCACGATCTCATCCTGAATGGACTTGGGCACCTGCTCAAATCCGCAGGGCTCCATTGCGTAAACGCCACGACCCTGGGTCTTGGAACGGAGATCGGTCGCATAACCAAACATATTGGCAAGCGGCACAACAGCGTGTACCTCGGTAGCACCGGTGGTGGGCCCCCTAGACTGGATCTGTCCGCGGCGAGAGTTAAAGTCGCCGATGACATCGCCGAGATAATCGTCCGGCACCGTGGTAACGACCTTCATGATCGGCTCGGTGAGGACGGGGTCTGCCTTCCTCATAGCAGCCTTGACTGCCATAGAACCGGCAATCTTGAACGCCATTTCGGAGGAGTCGACTTCGTGATAAGAACCGTCGTACAGCGTGACCTTAAGATCGACCACGTTGTAGCCGGCCAGCACACCGCTCTGCAGTGCGCCCTGAACACCGGCATCGACCGCAGGAATATACTCCTTCGGGATCGCGCCGCCGGTAACGGCATTGACGAATTCGTAGCCCTTGCCCGTCTCGTTGGGCTCGACGGTGATCTTGACGTGACCGTACTGACCGGAACCGCCGCTCTGTCTCTTGTACTTCTCTTCGTGGTCGACCTTCTTGCGAATGGTCTCCTTGTAAGCAACCTGAGGAGCGCCGATGTTTGCCTCGACCTTGAACTCACGAAGGAGACGGTCGACGATGATCTCCAGGTGGAGCTCACCCATACCGGCAATAATGGTCTGGCCCGTTTCCTCGTCGGTGTAGGTGCGGAACGTGGGATCCTCCTCTGCAAGCTTTGCAAGAGCGATGCCCATCTTCTCCTGACCTGCCTTGGTCTTGGGCTCGATCGCCACGTGGATAACGGGCTCGGGGAAGACCATGGACTCAAGGATTACGGGGTGCTTTTCGTCACAGAAGGTGTCGCCTGTGGTGGTGTTCTTCACGCCGATCACTGCAGCAATATCACCGCTGTAGCAAACGTCAATATCTTGACGGTTGTTTGCATGCATCTGAAGAATACGGCCGAAGCGCTCGCGCGCACCCTTGGTGGAGTTGTACGCCGTGGTGCCTGCCTGGATCATACCGGAGTAGACACGGAAGAAGCACAGCTTGCCAACGAAGGGATCGGTCATGATCTTGAATGCAAGTGCGGAGAAAGGAGCAGAGTCGTCCGCAGGACGCTCGACCTCTTCCTCGGTATCGGGGTTGACACCCTTGATAGCAGGGATGTCAAGAGGAGAAGGCATATAATCAAGAACAGCGTCGAGCAGCTTCTGCACGCCCTTGTTCTTGTAGGAGGTGCCACAGATAACGGGCACGATCTCATTGTTGATGGTTGCCTTACGAAGTGCGGCCTTCAGCTCATCAACCGTGATCTCCTCGTCCATGAGGAATTTCTCCATCAGCTCGTCATCGGTAGCGGCAATGGCCTCCACCATGGCAGCGCGGTATTCCTCTGCCTTCTCGCGCATGTCCTCCGGAATGGGCTCGACACGCATATCCTTACCCATATCGTCGTAGTAGACATCCGCCTCCATGTTCATCAGGTCAATGATGCCACGGAACAGGGCCTCAGAGCCAATGGGAAGCTGGATCGGAACGGCATTTGCCTTCAGACGATCCTTGATCATACCGACGACACGGTAGAAGTCTGCGCCATTGATGTCCATCTTGTTGACATAGCACATACGCGGAACACGGTACTTGTCCGCCTGACGCCAAACGGTCTCGGACTGGGGCTCAACGCCACCCTTGGCGCAAAGCACGGTCACGGAGCCGTCAAGCACACGAAGCGAACGCTCTACCTCAACGGTAAAGTCAACGTGTCCGGGGGTATCAATGATGTTGATACGGTGGGCTGCATCCTTCTGGTCACGCTTCTCGCTGTGAGTCCAGAAGCAGGTGGTAGCAGCAGAAGTAATGGTGATACCTCTCTCCTGCTCCTGAGCCATCCAGTCCATCGTAGCGGCACCCTCGTGCGTCTCGCCGATCTTGTGGGTCTTACCCGTGTAGAACAGGATACGCTCGGTGGTGGTAGTTTTACCGGCATCGATGTGAGCCATGATGCCGATGTTACGAGTCCTTTGAAGCGGATATTCTCTTGCCATTTTGGGACTCCTTTATCAATATCTGTAGTGGGCGAAAGCCTTGTTGGCTTCTGCCATTCTGTGGGTCTCTTCCTTCTTCTTGAAGGCGCCGCCCATGCTGTTCTTAGCATCCAGAATTTCGGCGGCAAGACGCTCTGCCATGGTGCGCTCGCCACGGTTACGGGCGTAGTTGATGAGCCAACGCAGACCAAGAGTCTGACGGCGCTCAGCACGCACCTCCATGGGAACCTGGTAGGTAGAACCGCCAACACGGCGAGCCTTAACCTCCAGCACAGGCATTACGTTCTCGAGAGCTTCGTTAAATACTTCCAGGGGATTCTGACCCAGCTTCTCCTCTACGGCGCGGAATGCGTCATAAACGATCTTCTGTGCAACACCCTTCTTACCGTCTTCCATAACATTGTTGATCAGCTTGGTCACAAGCTTGGAATTATACAACGGATCCGGAAGAACGTCTCTTTTGGATATACGCCCTCTTCTAGGCACTTTACTTCCCTCCTTCATCAAAATTATGAATTCTTCGGTACTCGAAATTTCTTTCGTCAGCGCCGTCGGGGCAATAGACATCAACTCAAATAAACATTAAAATTTCTGTCAGCCGGACGATGCTTAAAATACCAAGGCTCGAAATTACTTCTTAGGAGCCTTTGCGCCGTACTTGGAACGGCTCTGTTTGCGGTTTGCAACGCCCTGTGCGTCAAGGGTACCGCGAATGATGTGATAACGAACACCGGGCAGGTCACGTACACGTCCGCCGCGAATAAGGACAACGGAGTGCTCCTGCAGGTTGTGACCGATACCGGGGATATAGGTGGTTGCCTCAAGACCGTTGGTAAGACGAACTCTTGCGATCTTACGAAGTGCAGAGTTAGGCTTCTTCGGGCTCGTGGTGGACACCTTGGTGCATACGCCTCTTCTCTGAGGTGCACGCTGGTCGGTCAGCTCGTTGTTCAGCGAATTAAAGCCCTTTTGAAGTACGGGGGACTTGGACTTATAAGTCTTATCACAACGGCCCTGTCTGACAAGCTGATTGAAAGTTGGCATTTTCTTCCTCCTTCTTAAAAAATTTTAATGTTTCGCCTATTTTGGGCATAGTTACCCCATAGGCCACGATTTATTATAGCACTTTTGCTCCCCCTTGTCAAGCAAAGGTTTTTCCACCCCTGAAATTCTCTATTTTGCACAATCCGTCCTTTTGCATACCCTGTATTTTCAACAAATATGCACACTTTTATGCAAAAAAGGCCGCCGATATTCGGCGGCCTTTTTCTTGATCAAATGCTGTATTTCTCGTCAGACGAATAAGAATCGCCTGCGGGCTCTACATGCACGTCGCGGTAGCAGGACATACCCGTACCTGCGGGAATGAGTTTACCGATGATCACGTTCTCCTTCAGACCAAGCAGGTGGTCCACCTTGCCCTCGATTGCGGCCTCGGTGAGCACTCTGGTCGTCTCCTGGAAGGAAGCGGCGGACAGGAAGGAATCCGTGCGCAGAGATGCCTTGGTGATACCAAGCAACTCGCGGGAGGCAGTGGCCTCGCGCAGGTTCTCCTCGCCTGCCGCAACGCGGGCGCGAATCGCTTCGTTGGCGGCCTCCAGCTCGAACATATCCTTGGAACTACCGATGCGAAGATCGGTGTCGCCGGGATCATCGATACGGACCTTGCGCGTCATCTGACGGGCAATGATCTCGATATGCTTATCGTTTACACGTACGCCCTGAGAGGTGTACGCCTTCTGAATCTCTTCAATAATATAAGAGTAGACGCTATTCAGACCGCTGATACGAAGGATATCGGCGGGCGCCTTGTTGCCTGCGGTCAGCACGTCGCCGCGCTTGATCGCCTGGCCTTCCTTGACCAGAATACGCATACCGTAAGGAATCACGTACTTGTGCATCTCGTTCGTTTCGCCATCCACCACGCTGATCTCGTGAACGTTCACGTTCTCGCCCTGAGAAATGGCCTGAACGGTACCCGTCTGCTCGCAGATGATAGCGGCCTTCTTGGGGCTTCTTGCCTCGAAGAGTTCTTCCACGCGAGGAAGACCCTGCGTGATATCCGAACCTGCGACACCGCCCGAGTGGAAGGTACGCATCGTCAACTGAGTACCGGGCTCACCGATGGACTGTGCGGCGATGATACCGACGGCCTCACCGACGCTGACGGTCTTGCCCGAGGCAAGGTCGGCACCGTAGCAGTGTGCACAGATACCGTAACGGGCATGGCACTTAAGCAGCGTGCGGATCTCAACCTCTTCGATACCCGCCTTGACGATTGCCTTGGCGTCCTCTTCTGAGATCATCGTATCGGCCTCGACGATCACCTCGCCCGTAGTGGGATTCACCACAGGACCGAAGGTGTAGCGGCCGACGATGCGGTCGGTGAGACTCTCCAGAGGATTATCGGGATCCTGATCATTGCGGATCGCGCTGACGATCTGGCCCTCAACGGCATCACAACGCTCCTCGCGGACGATCACGTCCTGAGAAACGTCAACAAGACGGCGGGTCAGGTAACCCGAGTCTGCGGTACGGAGTGCGGTATCCGAAAGCGACTTACGGGAGGAACGGGAACCCATGAAATACTCCAGGATCTTCATACCCTCGCGGAAGTTCGACTTAATCGGAATCTCCATCGTCTTACCGTTGGTTGCGAACATCGAACCGCGCATTGCGGCAAGCTGACGCATCTGCTTCATCGAACCACGGGCGCCCGAATCTGCCATGATCTTGATGGGGTTGAGGTCATGGAAGCAAGCGGACATCTTCTTGGTCACGTCATCGGTAGCCTCTGCCCAGATCTTGATGACGGTGTTGTAGCGCTCCTCGTCGGTAAGCAAGCCCTGCTTGTAGTAAGCGTTGGTATCGTCCACGCGCGCCTGGGCGGCGTCGATGATCGCGGGCTTCTCCTTCGGGATCGTCATATCGTACACCGAGATCGAGAAGGATGCACGGGTCGAATACTTGTAGCCCAGCGCCTTGATGTTATCCAGCATTTCGGCACATTCTGCGGCACTGTGATACTTGATGCAGTTATCAATAAGCATACCGAGGATCTTCTTGACGTTACCCTTGTTCTTCTTGAGGAACGCGGTGTCAATCTCCATTTTGAGGGCGTTTGCGGGATCGGTGCGATCCACAAAGCCAAGATCCTGAGGAATGTTCTGGTTGAAGATCAGACAGCCAAGAGAAGTCTCGATCACGCCCGTCTTCACTTCCCCGTTCACCTCACGGGAAAGACGCACCTTGATGGGTGCGTGCAGACCGAGCACACCGTTTGCGTAAGCCATATTGGCCTCGTCGATATCGCGGAAGCACATACCCTCACCGGGCTCGCCGGGCTTTTCCATGAGGAGATAGTAGGTGCCAAGGATCATATCCTGCGTGGGCACAGCAACGGCGCGGCCGTCGGCGGGCTTGAGCAGGTTGTTGGCGGAGAGCATCAGGAAGCGTGCCTCTGCCTGTGCCTCTGCGGACAGCGGCACGTGTACGGGCATCTGGTCACCGTCGAAGTCGGCGTTGAACGCAGAGCATACCAGGGGGTGCAACTTGATGGCGCGACCCTCGACCAGTACGGGCTCGAACGCCTGAATGGACAGACGGTGGAGCGTAGGAGCACGGTTGAGGAGCACGGGGTGCTCTTTGATCACGTTCTCCAGTGCGTCCCATACTTCGGGATGCTGGTAAGCGCGCTCGATCTTCTTCTGCGCTTCCTTGATATTCGTGGCCTTCATCATTTCGGTCAGACGCTTCACAACGAAAGGCTTGAAGAGTTCAAGTGCCATTTCGCGGGGCAGACCGCACTGATAGATCTTGAGGTTGGGACCGACGACGATAACCGAACGGCCCGAGTAGTCAACACGCTTACCAAGCAGGTTCTGACGGAAACGTCCCTGCTTACCCTTCAGCATATCGGAGAGGGACTTGAGGTTACGATTGTTCGGGCCTGTGACAGGTCTGCCGTGTCTGCCGTTGTCGATGAGAGCATCCACTGCTTCCTGCAGCATACGCTTTTCGTTGCGGACGATGATGTCGGGAGTTTCCAGCTTCAGATAACGCTGGAGACGATTGTTTCTGTTGATGACTCTGCGGTACAGGTCATTC
>JAZSGQ010000013.1:0-10424 GCA_045532805.1 Eubacteriales bacterium | reverse complement strand
TTAATTTCCCCCCCTCTATTTAACAAGCGGGGGGCACAAAAACAAGGGGCCCCCCCAAAAAAACCCGGGGGGGGGCGGGGGGATTTTTTGTTTTATACGGCTCTGCTCTCGTGACAGCAGAAATACAGGATCTGCGTATGCGACGAGACCTCTTGCAGTACCTCCTTGACGCACGCAAGATGCGCGGCGTCCAGTGCCATAAAGGGGTCGTCCAACACAAGGAAGGGAGTGGCGCCGTCATACATATTTTCAATTAGCGCGAGGCGGAAACAAAGCGCACAGATCGCACGCTGACCCATGCTCAAATGGCGCTCACTGCGCTCTTTGCCGTGCCGTTCAAAGGTAAGTTTGAAGTTGCCCGACATCGAAACGCGCTCTCCGATCGTGCGCTCGATGAGATCCGAATAGTAGACGAAACGATCCTTCACGGGCTTGAAATACCGATCCTTGAGGGACTGGTCCGCGCCCTTTAAGAGTTCCGTGGCGGCCGAAAGCATACGGTAGCGGTGCTCGAGGGCCGCAAGGTGTTCTTTGGCCTCGTCCCGCTCGCCGCGATAACGCTCTGCCTCGCCCGCAAGGCGCTCGTCCTCCTCGATCGCGCGCAGGAGTCTGCTACCGACATCGCGCAACTCGCCGAGTTCGACATTGAGCGCGGCAATATCCACCGCCTCGCCCTCGGGCTTTTTCACAAGTCCCTTTTCCGCGCGGTATCGCTCGGCTTCGGCCTCGCCGTCGCGGATCGCATCCAGCAAAGTCTTGTGCGCATGGAGATCCTCGAACAACCGTTGCATATCGGGAGATTCCAGTGCGTATTTCTCACAAAATGTGGCAATTTTCGCGTCCAACTCGCGCATACGCTTACCAAGTTCCTCGCGTCCGTGCTCTGCCACCTTTTTTCTGTTCGATTGCGCGCGATACTCGCCGATCGCCGCGCGCAAGCGCGTCAGCGCGTTGATGTGCGTGTCGCCCTCCAAGCGGTAGGTCACGAAAAACTCGTGAAGCGAGGTCTGCAACGTCTCCCGCTGTACAACGTCGCGCGCGAGCGCCGCGCGGCGTGCCTCTTCTCTTTCCAACAGCGCGCGGTATTGCTTGACGTCCTCCCGCAAGCGGAAAAAGGTCAGTTCCACGCCGCCCTCGGCCGAATAACCAAAAGCGCCGAGCGCGCCCGCCGCCGCAACCTCTGCCGTGCGCCACTCCAGCGCTAGGCGTTGCTTGTCGGGATTTTCGCACTCTGTGGGTACTACCCCACGCGTGCTCATTTTATGGTTGAGGTACAAAAACGCCACCGCAAGGAGCGCGGCGACACCGACGGCGGCGATGATGCCGCCCACAAGCGCGTTTTGGAAAAGCACCACCGCACCGACGATCGCAAGTGCGAGCGCAAGGAGTGCGAAGAGGGCGTATTTGCGCGTGCCGCGCGGTGCCGTCGGCACGGGTTGCGCGACGGTTGCAGGTGTTTCGTGATAGGCCTTTTGCGCCGCCGTACAGGCCGACACGTTCGCGGCCAGTGCGTCAAGATCCCCGTCACTCACCTCGCGCGCGGCAAAGCGCGCAACAAGGCGGGATTCTTCCTCGGTCACAGTGCTCTGCTCTGCCGCCGCGATCTGCGCTTGCAGTGCGGCGATCGCCTGGATCTCGCGCTCCGCCTCGGCAAGTCGTGCCTCACTCGGCACGCCCGATGCAAATACGGCGGCAAGCCCCGAAAGGATCGCCTCGTCCTGCTCGCCAAAGGCGGGCTTTTCGGCAAGCGCCCTGTTTTTTTGCTGTTCCGCAAGCATCGCGCCAAACTGCTCCAACTCTGCGCGTGTGGGCAATCCCTTGGGATAGGCGCTGTTCAGGTTTTGCAAACGTACTTTGTTCTCCTGCACGCTCTGCAACAGATATTCGTAGTGCGCAAAGTCCGCCAGCAACGCATTCTGCGTCTGCGCCGCAGTCACTTGCTCGGTAAGCGCGGCAATGCGCGCGTTGTTCGCGTCGTACGTTTCGTACTTGGCGGACAAGCCCTCCCTCACGCGCTCGGCGTTGCGGAGTTTTTCCTCCAGTGCCGTGATCTCGGCCTTTGTTCTGCCGATCTCGCTATCCTGTCCACGCTTCTTTTTGAGTCTGGTTGCAGCCTTATCCAGGCGTCCGAGGGCACTGTCCAGATCGGTCTCCTCGCCCGTGCCCTGCAAAAAGCGGTTAAGTTTTGCGCCGATGTCGGCGGTGGCGGCACACTCCATCTCCGCACTGTCCACAAACAACGTGCGCTCGAAGGACGCCTTGTCAATGCCGAACACCTCGCGCCCGATCTCGCCCGTAAAGCGGTCGGTCACCGCGCCGTCGCAATAGACGGTCAACGTGTCGGCAAGGTCGCTTTTCTCGCCGAAAAAGCGCTCGATCTTATACGTATGCCCTTCCCACTCGAAAGTCAGATTGCCGCCGAAATTGCCACCCGCAAACGGGTAGAAATGCTGACGGTCACAGAACTCCTTGGTGTTGGAGCGATAGGGCTCAAGCCCGTAAAACATGGCCTTGATAAAGGACGCAAGCGTGGTTTTTCCCGCGCCGTTCTCCTCGCAAAACACGCAAAGTCCGTCATCAAAACGGTACTCGCGCGCCGAGATCGCGCCGTACTGCTCCACGTAAAGAGAGATCAGTTTCATCCCTCCACCTCCATTCCCTTCAGTGCACGCAGACCAAAACCTACGATCTCCAGTTTTTCCTCTTCGGTATAGGCGTCACTTGCCCAAACGCTGCGCACGAACTCGCCTGCAAGCGAGAGATCCTGCTCATACGCGGCCATGTCGATCTTGCGGCGGGTGCGATCCTTGACGTCGGCAAACAGGCAACGGGTGGAAAGATGTCCTTTCACGTCTTGTGCCAGATCCGCGGTTTCGGCCTCGACCTCGCCGACCAGTTCAAAGCGGTAGATGCCGCCCGTATCTTCGATGCGATCGACGGCGCGCAGATACACGGCATAGGAGTCCGACAAGTCCGTGATGTCCAGTTCAATAAGGCGGATCGGGAGCGCGCAAAACGGCACGAATTCGTGCGTGACGCCCTTGTTTGTGACCTCGACAAGCACAAAGCCCTTGTCTCCCGTCTCATCAAAGCCGCGCCCCTCAGGACAGCCGCTGTAAACGTACGTGCCGCGCTCGTCAATGCGACCCGTGGCGTATCCGTGCACGTGACCGAGCGCAAGATAGTCGATAGACTTATCCCGCAGTTTGGGCAGTGCGATCTTGTCCACGCCCGCCGCGTCGCCGATCTGCCCGTGGAGCATCACGACGTTTTGACGTTCCCTGTCAAGCGAGAGCGAGGAGTACAGCGACGTGGCGTTCCCCGCCACGATCTCGATGCCGCTGATTACGGCGTCGCCGTAGTCATAGGTGCACCATTCCTCACCAAAGGTCTTCAGATTCGGGAGCGCGCGTTGCTCGCCCACGCCATCGTGATTGCCGCGCAGATAGAGAAAATCAATGTCGGGATTGTTCTCCACAACACTGAAAAAGAACTCTTTGTCCTTTTTGAAGGGCTTGTCACTGTCAAATACGTCGCCCGAGAGCACAATGACCCCGATCCCCTCGTTCTTTGCATACTCCACCATACGGCGGAACGTATCCCGTACCGCTTCCCTTTTCTTTTCCGACACCTCGCGCGGGAATTTGGAATCAATGCGCGAGCCAAGATGAATGTCGGCGCTGTGAATGAATTTCATTGCTTCACCGCCTTTTCTTTTGCTACGTTTATTTTAACATAATTACGGCGGAATGGCAAGTGCATTTTAGAGGTTAGATAACAAAAGCCCACGGCGACTGCCGTGGGTGATGATCGGATTCGCGGAGATTGCGTCTTGGCTCGCAAAGTGACGGCGATGCCGTCAATTCGGATTCGTGACCGTTTACGCCGCAAGCGGCGTGGGAAGCCGTTTGTGTTATTCCTTCTCTTCCACCGCCGCATTTCTCATAACTAATACCCACAAACAAGACAGAACGGCTTCCATATCGCTTCTCGCACCGATTAGCAGATCAATAACAAAAGACAACAGGCAACGCCGTGGGGTTTTGTTATGGAGCTGCTAATCGGATTCGGACCGATGACCTCGTCATTACCAATGACGTGCTCTACCGACTGAGCTATAGCAGCATTTGCCACCGCGTTTGCGGCAACAACGGTATTATACCAAAACTCACACCGCTTGTCAAGGGCTTTTCAAAATATTTTTTGACATTTTTTTCGAGTTTGGCCAAGGGCGGTTGACATTCGCGCGGGAGCGTGCTATAATTACTCTGTTATATTATAATTTATCCTTGGAGGATATTGCTATGAATCAACAACACGAGCTGCCGAAGACCTACGCCCCCGGCGAGTTTGAGGAGCGCATCTATAAAAACTGGTGCGAGAAGGGTTATTTCACCCCCACGATCGACAAGACCAAGCCCTCCTACACCATCGTCATTCCCCCGCCAAACATCACGGGTCAACTCCACATGGGTCACGCCCTGGATAACACCTTGCAGGACATTCTCATTCGCTACAAGCGCATGAGCGGCTTTTGCACGCTCTGGCTCCCCGGCACCGACCACGCGTCGATCGCCACCGAGGCCAAGATCGTGGAGGCAATGCGCAAGGAAGGCCTCAACAAGGAAGATATTGGACGCGACGGGTTCCTTGAGCGAGCCTGGGATTGGAAGGCACAGTACGGCGGACGCATCGTGAGCCAGCTCAAGCGCCTCGGCTCCTCTTGCGACTGGACGCGCGAGCGCTTTACGATGGACGAGGGCTGCTCCAAGGCCGTCAAGGAAGTCTTTGTCAGACTGTTTGACAAGGGCCTCATTTACCGCGGCGAGCGTATCATCAACTGGTGCCCCAAGTGTAAGACCTCCATTTCCGACGCGGAGGTGGAATACGAGGAGCAGGCAGGCCATTTCTGGCACATTCGCTATCCCTTCACCGACGGATCGGGCTATCTGGAACTTGCTACAACCCGTCCCGAAACGCTGCTCGGTGATACTGCCGTTGCCGTCAACCCCAAGGACGAGCGCTACAGGCACCTTGTGGGCAAGACGCTGACGCTTCCGCTTGTCGGCCGCGAGATCCCCGTGGTTGCCGACGAGTACGTGGAGGCCGATTTCGGCACGGGCGTGGTGAAGATCACCCCCGCACACGACCCCAACGACTTTGAGGCCGGTCGCCGCCACGATCTGCCCGTGATCAACGTAATGACGGACGACGCACACATCATCGAGGACTACCCGAAGTACGCGGGCATGGATCGCTTCACCGCGAGAAAGGCCATCGTAAAGGATCTGGAAGAGGGCGGCTACCTCATTCGCGTGGAGAACTACTCTCACAACGTCGGCACCTGCTACCGTTGCGGTGAGACGGTCGAGCCCCGCGTTTCCCTGCAGTGGTTCGTGAAGATGGAGCCCCTTGCAGGCCCCGCCATTGCCGCTGTACGCGAGGGTCGCACGAAGTTCGTGCCCGAGCGATTTGAGAAAAACTACTTCCACTGGATGGAAAACATCCGCGACTGGTGCATCTCCCGTCAACTTTGGTGGGGTCACCGCATTCCCGCCTTCTACTGCGACGACTGCGGCGAACTGGTCGTGACCAAGGAAGAGAGCGCCGTATGTCCCAAGTGCGGCAAGGCAATGCGCCAGGATCCCGACACGCTCGACACCTGGTTCTCCTCCGCGCTCTGGCCCTTCTCCACGCTTGGCTGGCCCGACAAGACCGAGGATCTTGCCTACTTCTATCCCACCAACACGCTCGTGACGGGCTACGATATCATCACCTTCTGGGTGTCCCGTATGATCTTCTCCGCACTGGAGTACACGGGCACGGAACCCTTTGACACGGTGCTCATTCACGGCTTGGTGCGCGACGCACAGGGCCGCAAGATGTCCAAGTCGCTGGGCAACGGCATCGATCCCTTGCAGATCATCGACCAGTACGGCGCGGACGCACTGCGCTTTGCCCTTGCCACTGGCAACTCCCCCGGAAACGATATGCGTTTCTCGGACGAGAAGATCGAGGCCGCCCGTAACTTCACCAACAAACTCTGGAACGCCTCCCGTTTCGTGCGCATGAACCTGACCGTGGACAGTTTCACTCTGCCAAAGGCCAACAAGCTCGCCGCCGAGGACAAGTGGATCCTTACCGAGTATAACCGCGTGATCGAAACCGTGCGCACCTCGCTTGACCGCTACGAGATCGGCATTGCGCTCTCCACGCTGTACGATTTCCTCTGGGACGTGTTCTGCGACTGGTATATCGAGCTTGCCAAGACGAGATTGAACGACAAGGGCAGCGAGGCCAACCTCATCGCCCAGAACGTGATCGGCTACGTGCTTTGCGGCACGCTCAAACTCCTGCACCCCTTTATGCCCTTCATCACCGAGGAGATCTATGCGGCACTGCCTCACACCGAGGAGAGCATCATGATCGCCGAGTACCCCGTGGCCGACAAGGCACTGTGCTTTGAGGAGGCCGCCGCCGATATGGAGCGTGTGATCGCCGCGATCCGTGCGATCCGCGCACGCCGCAACGAAATGAACGTGGTTCCCTCCCGCAAGGCCAAGGTCTATATCGCAACGCGCTATCTGAACAGTTTCGGACCTGCGACCGAGGCGTTCTTCCAGCGCCTTGCCTCCGCCTCCGAAGTGGTGGTGGCCGAGAACTTTGACGCCGCACTGAACGTGGAGGATGCCGTGCAGATTGTGACCGACTCCGCGACCATTCTGCTCCCCATGTCCGACCTTGTGGACACCGAGAAGGAGCGCGCACGCCTCACGGCCGAGGTCGCACGTCTGGAGAATGAGATCCGCCGCGCCGAGGCAAAACTGGCAAACGAAAGTTTCGTTGCCAAGGCCCCCGCCGCCGTGGTGGCTGTGGAGCGCGACAAGCTTGAGAAATACAAGGAGAACCTCGCGGGCGTGACCGCGGCGCTTGCCAAGCTGAAATAATCTTTTTCGGAGATCTTATGAAAAAACGTCTGATACCCTGTCTTTGCCTACTCTTTGCGCTGTGCCTTGCGTGCACTTCGTGCACGGCGGGTCTGCCCGGCGAGGCACTGTATTCCGCCATAAAGGATTCGCTTTCTTCCTTTGACGTCAAGTTGGAAAATCTCTTTGCCGAGAACACACCGATCGTCCTTGACGGAAAAAGCGACTACACCGTCCAACTCGCGCTGACGGCCTCCGCAGAACTGACGAAGGCCGTGGACGATATGCTCTCGGCCATTCAGTTGTGCACGGGCGTTACCGTCAGCAGAAGCGAGGGCGCGACTGCGGCGCACAAGATCCTCATCGGCGAAACCTCGGACGAGGCCTCGAAGGACGTGGCCGAGCAGTTGAACGCCGTCAACTTCTACGTTGGCTTTGTGGCCGGAGATCTGGTGATCCATGCCAAAAACGACATCATGCTGATCTCGGCACTGCGCTACTTTACCGAGCAGTATCTCACGCACGCAGATGCGAACATCGGCGAAGGATATTGGTTCCTTCCCAACACGCTGGATCATCTCTCCCCCGTACTGGAATGTAACTCCAAGGATTTCAAGCTCGGCCGCGTCAGCCGTGAAGAGGCTGACCGGTCCACGAATTACGTGATCAACAACGCCTATGACCGCATCGCAGAAACGACGGGCATCAAACTCTCCGTCACGTCGTACAGTATGTCGGGCAATGCGCTTGCCACCCAACAGGAAGTGATCCTGGGCAAGGTACAGCGCGAGGAAACGGCGGATATTTTGAGCACGTTGGAGAAGAACCAGTTTTACATTGGTTCCAACGGCACGAAAGTGATGGTGCTCGCACCCCACGCCGCCGCCCTGCGGCAGGGGATCAACACCTTCCTTGCCACCTTTATGGAATCCGACACAGCCGTTTACGACGCGGAAAATAAGACCTGGTTGCTTCCCTCCTACTGCCACTACTATCACACCTATCAGGTTGATTTCGACACACCGTAACAACAAAAAAAGACCCGTGACGTCACGGGTCTTTTTTTGTTTATTGTTCGGAAAGTTGTTCCCTGATGCTGGTAAAATTATCGCACATCTGATCCAACACGCGGTAGAAGATCTGAAGATCCGTTTCGGAAACGCCCTGTTCGGCGACGCGTTGGATCTGCTCGGTCGTGATCACGATATCTCGGGCCGCTTCGCGCCCCACGTCGGTGAGCAGATACTTTTGCTTATAGCGACGGCCGTCGCGCTCCTCTCGGTAGACAAACCCTTTGGTAATCAGTTCGGTCATCCAACGCGAAACCTGCGCCTTGTCGATATCACCGCGCTCTGCCAGTTCACCCGCCGTGAGTCCGTCCTCACTGGCAAGGATCTGGCAAAGGCAAAGACAGGTGGTGCCCTTGAGGTCGTACTGTTTCATTTTGTTGCTCTTGATCAATTGTAATGTCTTGATGAGATATGCCACGCCCGTGGAGAATACCTCAAAACGATGCTGTTCCATACCCTACTCCGTTTCTGAATGGCTTTTCTAATATTTTACCTCGTTTTCACAAAATTGTCAACAATTTTTTCGCGGTATATCAAATATAAATGACGCGCCAATAGCCGCACAGCACAAGGAACAAGAGGAAAAGCAGTGCGTTGCGCACCACGCGAGAGATCCTGCCGCGCTCGGTGAATGCGGTGAAGATGGCAAACACGTAACAAAGCGTGCCCGCCGTAGCCAGGATAATGGCAATGACCGACATAGCGGTAAAGAACGAGGCAATGGCCACACTTCCCTGCCCGACTGCCACAAATGTCTGGATCAGGACAAAAAGGGCGAGCAGGCCCGAAAACAGCCACGGAAGCACGAAACGCCACGCGGGCCTTTCATCGGTGCGCAGTGGTGTGCGAACGGCGCCCATGACACTAAAAACGGCGCCACAGAGGAAATAGAGTGCGCCCGCGATGAGTAAAAAGAACAAAACGAGCGTGGGAACGCCCGACTCGGCAAAGGAAACGGGCAGATACGTCTCCCCCTCGGCCGTAAGCAGTGCCACGACCTCGCCTTCCTCATCAAGCAGGAACTGCACCGTGGCAACGTTCCCTTCCCGATCCGTGAAGATACCGGGTTGCAATTGACGGAGCGTTCTGTCACCGAAGATCAACGTGCCGTCCTCGCCCTCCTTCACGCGAATGCTATGATCCTTGATCTGCAGGCGACCGACCAGACTCTCGCGCGAGAAGGCGGCACTGGCGTAGGTGCCCGTCAGAAGTTTTGTGTCAAGAAGCGCATCCGTGGGCGCGATCGACGTACCGATCACCGTGCCATACAGCAAAGCGGGCAGATTCAGGAGCGCGCAATCCGTCACGTTGGCAAGCACCAATGCGGCATTGCCCGTTGCGGCGTCCACGCAAAGAGCGGCCGAATGGGCAAGCGTTCCTGCTTGGTAGAAGAAGGTACCGTCATACACCGTAGCGCCTGCGGCGCCCGTGGTAAAGATGCCGTTTTCGTACAGCTCCTGCGCCTCAAAGCACCCCGTTTGCATAAGATGCGAGAGCAAAAGCGCGAGATCGGCGGCCGTTGACACCGCGCCGTCCGCAGGCCAGATACCTGCCACGCTGTGTCCTCCGTCCTCGCAAACCGAAAAACTTCCCTCGCCGTTTGCCACGTGCCCTGCGGCCATCGTGTCGGGCAGTGCGGCCATACGGGGATTCAGCAAAGTTGCGCTCATACCGAGTGGCGTGAGCACCGTTTCCGTGACGTACGTATCGTACGCCTTGCCCGACGCATATTCCACCACCAAAGCGGCAAGACCGATGCCGAAGGGCGAATAACTGTAATAGGTACCGGGACGCACGGTCTGTCGCGGTATTTCGGCCAGGAGCGCCTCCTCAAGCGTCTCGAAGCAATAGGCGTCCTTCGTGAAGCGAAGATCCGTCATACGCCCCTCAAAGCCCGCCACACCGTACAAGAGATCGTTCGTGGTAACGGGATAGGCAAGCGCCAGTTTTTTCATAAAGGAATCGGACAGATACGTCGCAATATCCGCCTCGAGATCCAGCGCTCCGCTCGCCGCAAGTTTACGCACGGCAAGCAGTACGAACAGCGAGGAAAGTTCGCCGATCTCAAACGCGGTGTCCGCCGTCACAACGGTGCGCGAGGAAAGGTCCGCGTAGCCATAGCCCTCGGGAAGCCGTGCCGTGCCGCAATCTATGAGGAGAACGGCCGCACCTGCCGTGTCCTGCCCCACCGATTGCTCCACCGCACTTCTCACAGTAGCCAGTGCAGAATCAAACGGCACACTGGCCGCAACGCTCGGCAATATAAGCGTGACGCACAAAAGACACGTCAGCATCAGGGCAACGATGCGCTTCATCTCGCCACCTCCTTTTAATCTATAGCCGAAGAGATCCGAACACGACGGTCTCTCGGTGAATGAATTTTTGATGAATTTCGTCGTGGTACAACACAGTAAAGTGTGGACTTTAC
>JAZSGQ010000051.1:0-18329 GCA_045532805.1 Eubacteriales bacterium | reverse complement strand
TGTAGATAAAGACGTTGAAATACATATTTTCAACGACCCATGCCACCTGTCCCATAAGGCTGAAAATGGTCAGCGCCAGCCAAAACCGCCCACTCAATTTGGTTTTCTTCACTGTACTTGCATTGTTCATGGTATCACTTCCTTTGTGGGTATTATAGCGGGAATAGAAGACGATTGCAACAAAAACTCTCCGCCGAAGGCTCGGCCGGGAGGTTCGTTGTATAGTTTTTTTAATCCTAAGAGCGATTGCTTAGCCCTTGATGGCAGCCTGAGCGGCAGCCAGACGAGCGATGGGCACACGGAAGGGGGAGCAGGACACGTAGTCCAGGCCGGTCTTGTGGCAGAACTCCACGGACGTGGGATCGCCGCCGTGCTCACCGCAGATACCCAGGTGCAGATCCTCGCGGGTGGCGCGGCCCAGCTTGCAGGCCATGTCAACCAGCTTGCCAACGCCGGTCTGGTCCAGACGAGCGAAGGGATCGTTCTCATAGATCTTGGCATCGTAGTAAGCGGGCAGGAACTTGCCGGCGTCGTCACGGCTGAAGCCGAAGGTCATCTGGGTCAGATCGTTGGTACCGAAGGAGAAGAACTCAGCCTCCTTGGCGATCTCGTCAGCAGTCAGAGCTGCGCGGGGGATCTCGATCATGGTACCCACCAGATACTTCATGTTGGAACCGGCAGCGGCCAGCTCCTCGTCAGCGGTCTTAACAACCACATCCTTGACGAACTTCAGCTCCTTGATCTCGCCAACCAGGGGGATCATGATCTCGGGAACCATGGTCCACTCGGGGTGCTTGTTCTGCACGGCGATGGCGGCGCGGATGACAGCGCGGGTCTGCATCTCAGCGATCTCGGGATAGGTGACAGCCAGACGGCAGCCACGGTGACCCATCATGGGGTTGAACTCATGCAGGCCGGAGATGATGGCCTTGATGTCGGCGACGGTCTTACCCTGGTTCTTAGCCAGCAGCTCGATGTCGGCCTCCTCAGTGGGGACGAACTCGTGCAGGGGGGGATCCAGGAAACGGATGGTGACGGGGCAGCCTTCCATAGCCTCGTAGATGCCCTCGAAGTCGCCCTGCTGCATGGGCAGCAGCTTAGCCAGAGCGGTAGCGCGCTCCTCGGCGGTGTCGGAGCAGATCATCTCGCGGATGGCGGCAATACGGTCACCCTCGAAGAACATATGCTCGGTACGGCACAGACCGATACCCTCAGCGCCCAGGGAACGAGCCTTGGCAGCGTCGTAGGGAGTGTCGGCATTGGTGCGGACCTTCAGACGACGATACTTGTCAGCCCAAGCCATGATGCGGCCGAAGTCGCCGCCAACGTTGGCATCCACGGTGGGCATAGCGCCGTCGTAGATGTTACCGGTAGAACCGTCCAGGCTCAGCCAATCACCCTCGTGATAGGTCTTGCCGGCCAGAGTGAACTGCTTGTTCTCCTCGTCCATGACGATAGCGCCGCAGCCGGAGACGCAGCACTTACCCATACCACGAGCCACGACGGCAGCGTGGGAGGTCATACCACCGCGGACGGTCAGGATGCCCTGAGCGGCCTTCATGCCCTCGATATCCTCGGGGGAAGTCTCCAGACGGACCAGAACCACCTTCTCACCGCGCTCGGCCCAAGCCTTGGCGTCCTCAGCGGTGAACACGCACTTGCCGCAGGCAGCGCCGGGGGAAGCGGGCAGAGCCTTACCCATGGGCTGAGCGGACTTCAGAGCGGCGGGGTCAAACTGGGGGTGCAGCAGGGTGTCCAGGTTACGAGGATCGATCATGGCAACAGCCTTATCCTCGGTGATCATGCCCTCGTCCACCAGATCGCAGGCGATCTTCAGAGCGGCGGGAGCGGTACGCTTACCGTTACGGGTCTGCAGCATGTACAGCTTACCGTGCTCGACGGTGAACTCCATATCCTGCATGTCGCGATAGTGATCCTCCAGAGTCTTGCACACGTCCACGAACTGAGCGTATGCCTCGGGGAACTTCTGCTCCATCTCCTGGATGGGCATGGGAGTACGGACGCCGGCCACCACGTCCTCGCCCTGCGCGTTGGTCAGGAACTCGCCCATCAGCTTCTTCTCGCCGGTGGCGGGGTTACGGGTGAAAGCAACACCGGTACCGCAATCGTCACCCATGTTACCAAAGGCCATGGACTGGACGTTAACGGCAGTACCCCAGGAGTAGGGGATATCGTTGTCACGACGGTAGACGTTGGCACGGGGGTTGTCCCAGGAACGGAACACGGCCTTGACCGCGCCCATGAGCTGCTCCTTGGGGTCGCTGGGGAAATCAGCGCCGATCTTTGCCTTGTATTCTGCCTTGAACTGCTCTGCAAGTTCCTTGAGGTCGTCGGCGGTCAACTCAACGTCGAGCTTCACACCCTTTTCTTCCTTCATCTTGTCGATGAGTTCCTCAAAGTACTTCTTGCCGACCTCCATCACGACGTCGGAGTACATCTGAATGAAACGGCGGTAGCAGTCGTATGCCCAACGAGCGTTGCCCGACTTCTCTGCCATGACCTTCACAACGTCCTCGTTGAGACCAAGGTTCAGGATCGTGTCCATCATACCGGGCATCGAAGCGCGAGCGCCGGAACGGACGGAAACGAGCAGGGGGGTCTCCAGATCGCCGAACTTCTTGCCGGTGATCTGTTCCATCTTGACGATGTACTCGTTGATCTCAGCCTGGATCGCGTCGTTGATCTGACGGCCGTCCTCGTAGTACTGGGTGCACGCCTCGGTGCTGATGGTAAAGCCCTGGGGAACGGGAAGACCGATGTTGGTCATCTCGGCAAGGTTTGCACCCTTACCGCCCAGAAGCTCACGCATGTTTGCATTACCCTCTGTAAACAGATAGCAATACTTCTTTGCCATAGTGAATTTACCTCCGAAATTTTGTTTTTTTCTTGGATAACGCCACGGGTCGCTCGCGCGCCCACGCACGTATAACGAGAGTATTATACCACAAACGCGCGCGAATTACAACCCCTCCACGGAAATTTGTACCAAAAAATAATAAAAGGCGCAATTTTTAGCGATGTGCAACGTGCGCGCCGCACCAAAGCCTTCCCCTTCCAAGAGGAGGCATTGAAAAGCGAACAACGCAGTCCGCCCCTTGTGAGGGGCGGGGGACCGCGTGAGCGGTGGTGGGGTAGCAAACGATGCACTACCCACCCACCACCCTCGTTGTCTTCGGCTTTGCCGAGGACGTTAACGCTCGCTTCGCTCGGTTACGGTGGTCCCCCTCCCTCGCAAGGGAGGGACTTTTATGGTTGCGCCCCGCGGTTGCGCCTCGCGGCGCAACCAACCGCCTTACCCTGTTGCCAAGGCTTCCCCTCGAGGGGAAGGCGTTTCTCACTTACCGCAACAAATTCCTTGACACCCCGACGCTTTGGGTGTATAATGATATCGTTCACACGTTCATAGCACTATCACCGTCGGCGTAGGTCTCTACGGCGGCGTTATCGGCGTTTTGGAGGCAGACATGGCAAACATCTTCGACCTGTTCAAAAAAATCGAATCCAAGAGCCCCAGCGTGCAGGGGCCCGTCACGCACCTGGTGGTGGGACTCGGCAACCCCGGGGCAAAGTATGAGAATACCAGACACAACGCGGGCTTCCTTGCGCTCGACCACATCGCGCGCCGTGTGAGTGCGCCCTGTGACCGTGCACGCTTCAAGGCGCTCACCGCCGAGGCCATGATCGCAGATCATCACGTGCTCCTGCTCGCCCCCCAGACCTTTATGAATCTCTCGGGCGAGGCGGTGCGCGAGGCGGCGGCCTTCTATCACATTCCCCCCGAAAACGTCATCGTCATTTACGATGACATCACGCTCCCCGTGGGGCGTATGCGCGTGAGAGGGAAGGGCAGCGACGGCGGACACAACGGCATCAAGAGCATCATCTATCAACTCTCCTCCGACGCCTTTCCGCGCATTCGCATCGGCGTGGGCGAGCGTCCCCACCCCGACTTTGAACTGGTGGACTGGGTGTTGTCGAATTTCACCGCCGAGGAGCGCGAAACGCTCTCTCGCGCCTTCCCCGTGGTCTTTGAGGGACTGGAACTCCTGCTTTGCGGCAACCTTGCCGCGGCACAGCAGAAGTGCAACGGTGCCGTATGCTGATCCCCGCTTGCTTTGAATCCGAGCGGGAATACAGACAACTGCGCGACGATCTGAAGGCGGCGCTTGGCAAGCGCGCCCTGCCCTTTGTGGCCTGCGGCCTTTGCGAGGGCGCGGCAGACGGCCTTGTGGCCTCACTGCTCACGGACCTGCGCGAGCACGGCACGGCACTCTTGCTCCTTTCCGAGGAAAAAGCGTGTGTGCGTGCGGCCGCACAACTCTCCGCATTCGGACTTCGCACGGCGTTCTACACCGCCCGCGACCTCAATTTTTATAACATCACCGCCTCGCACGAATACGAATACGACCGCGTACGGGTGCTCTGGGGCCTTTCGCGCGGTGACTTTGACGTGATCCTGACCACGCCCGATGCGGCGCTTGGTTACACGCTTTCGCGCGAACGTCTGGCGGCGCACACCCTGCATCTGGACGCCGATACGCCCATCGAGCCCACCGCGCTTGCCGCGCGCCTCACGGCGGCGGGCTATGCCCGTGTGGAACTGGTGGAGAGCGCGGGGCAGTTTGCCGTGCGCGGCGGCATCGTGGATATCTTCGCGCCCAATCTGCGCGCACTGTCGGCCGACAACCGTATTCTCACGGGCGCTTCGCCCTTGCGCATTGAACTGTTTGGTGATGAAATCGACCGTATGGGGCTCTTTGATGTGACCACCCAACGTCTCACAAGCCCCATAACGGGGTGCGAAATCCCGCCTGCACGCGAGGTGTTGCCCGACGCGGCGGCACGCGAGCGACTGACCGAGGTCATCACGGCACAGCGCGTGGGGGTCAACGATGAGCGCGTGCGCGAGGAACTCGGCGCAGAACTTGCCGATCTTGCGCACGGCGGCGAACTCCGCTTTGCGGATAAGTATCTCTCGCTCATCGACGGTGCGCGCGAGTGCCTGCTCGATTATTTCACGACCCCGCCCTTGGTGATCCTGCGCGGCACCAATGCCGTGAAAACGCGCCTTGCCGCCTTTCTCGCGCACCGCGCCGAGGAGATCGCAGAACTTGTCGAAAACGGTACCGTTGCGGGGCGTTTTGCGGAATATAACAAACCCGCCTCGGCACTGGACGCCTTCCTTGATACGACCGTGACGTTGCACGTCGACTCGATCGCCGAGGGGCTTTCGGGCAAGAGACTGTCGGGTCTTTACAGTTTTCGCACCAAGCACACGGTGGCCTACGGCGACCGCGAGGAACTTTTGCTCGAAGATCTGGAGCAATATGAAAATGCCGCCAGACGGGTCTTGTTATTTGCAGAAAACGAAACCTCGGCCAGGGCGTGCGCCGCACGGCTTGACGCCAAGGGCTTTCGTGTGCGTCTGGCCACGGCCACGGAGCGCACGCTTCCCGAGAAGGGCGAGATCCTGCTCGACTGGCGCGAGCCCACGCAGGGCTTTGAACTCCCCACGGCAGGGATCGCGGTGCTCACACTGGCCGCCGACGCGCGGCGCGGCGGGCTCCTTGCTACGCGCCCGCCGCGTACCGCACGAAAAAAACGGGACGGCAAGGGCGCGATCCTGTCCTATGCGGATCTGCGCGTGGGCGACCTCGTGGTGCACGAGGCGCACGGCATCGGCCGCTATATGGGGCTGGAAACGCTGACCATTGACGGGGTAACGCGCGATTACGTGAGCATTCAGTACGCGGGCAGTGATCAACTTTTCCTGCCCTGCGACCGCCTGGACAGTGTGTCCAAATACATCGGCGCACACGCCGATGACGGCATGGTCAAACTCTCGCGCTTTGGTAAGGGCGACTGGAAAAAGGCCAAGGCGCGCGCCAAGGCCGCCGTGGCGGATATGGCCAAGGAACTCATCGCGCTGTATGCCGAGCGTTCACGCCGCCAAGGGTTTGCGTTCCCTGCGGACGATGCGTATCAGGTGGATTTCGAATCTGCCTTTGAGTATGAGGAGACCGAGGGTCAACTCTCGGCCGCCGCCGACATCAAGACGGATATGATGTGCGCCACCCCCATGGACCGCCTTTTGTGCGGTGACGTGGGCTTCGGCAAGACCGAGGTGGCACTGCGCGCCGCGTATAAAGCGATCCTGGCGGGCAAGCAGGTGGCGATCCTCGTGCCCACTACGATCCTCGCGTTACAACACTACCAAACCATTCAGTCGCGTATGCGCGCTTTTGCGGTGCGCGCGGATATGCTCTCGCGTTTCCGCACGCCAAAGCAACAGGAGGCGACCTTGCGCGCACTCGCGCGCGGCGACGTGGATATCATCGTCGGCACGCACCGCCTGGTGTCCGCCGACGTCAAGTTCAAGGACCTGGGGCTCCTGATTGTGGACGAGGAGCAACGCTTCGGCGTGGCACAAAAGGAAAAACTCAAGGCGCGGTGCGGCAACGTGGACGTCCTCACGCTCACGGCAACCCCCATTCCGCGCACGCTCAATATGGCCATGAGCGGTATTCGGGATATCTCGGTGCTTGACGAAGCACCCGGGGACCGCCTGCCCGTGCAGACCTACGTTCTGGAAGAGGACGATCTCATCATCGAGGAGGCCATTCGGCGCGAACTGCGCCGCGGCGGTCAGGTGTTCTATCTGCACAACGACGTGGAGAGCATCTTCGCACTCGGTGCCGCGATCTCCCGCGCGATCCCCGAAGCGCGCGTGACCGTGGCGCACGGACAGATGCAAAAGGAGCAACTGGAACACGTGTGGAGCGATATGCTGATGGGTGAGATCGACGTGCTGGTGTGCACCACCATCGTGGAAACGGGCATCGACGTGCCCAATGCGAACACGCTGATCGTGGATAACGCGCACCGTATGGGGCTTTCCCAGTTGCATCAGTTGCGCGGCCGCGTGGGGCGCAGTCCCCGTCGCGCGTATGCGTATTTCACTTACCCGAAGTCAAAGGCGCTCACGGATATGCAACGCAAGCGTCTGGAGGCGATCCGCGAGTACGCCGAGTTTGGCGCGGGCTTCCGCATCGCACTGCGCGACCTAGAACTGCGCGGTGCGGGCAATTTGCTGGGTGCGGAGCAACACGGACACCTGGACGCCGTGGGCTATGAACTCTACGTCAAACTCCTGGAGCGTGCGGTGCTCGCCGAGCGCGGCGAGACCGTGGAAGAGAAGATCGACTGCGTGGTGTCGCTCTCCTTTGACGCGTGCCTGCCCGAAAAATACGTCAAGTCCCCCACACAGCGCATGGGGCTTTACAAGCGCATTTCGTTGATCGAATCCCCCTTGGATCTGGAGGATATGACCGACGAGTTGCTGGATCGCTTCGGCGATCTGCCGCGCGCCGCGTCGAATCTCTTGCAGATCGCACTCATTCGCTCGCTTGCCGCCCGTGCGGGCGTCACGCAGTTGCGTCAGGACGGCGCCACGGTGCACATCGCACTCCCCGAGCCCGCGCTTGACGTCTGGTTGGCGCTTGCCGACGAGAGAGTGGGGCGACTGCGTATGATCCTCTCGGCCACCCCCTCGATACAGTACCGCCTGGAAAAGGGCAAGAACGGTCTTGATGACCTCTTGTCGTTGTTCCTTCGCTATCACGAACTTTCAACGAAAGGAAAGGAAGTATGAAACACATTCTCACACGCGCGCTTGCGCTCCTCCTCACACTGCTGATGCTCCTGGCCGCTTTTACGGGCTGTGGCAAGCACGGACAGACGATGATCGAGGTGGGGGACTACGAACTCTCCGTCAACCTCTATATGCTCTACCTTTCACGTATGAAGGGATCCCTGGGGCAGGCGGGCGAGGACGTCGGTTCCTCAAGTTTCTGGAACAGCATTCTTTCGTACAGTGAGGGCACCACCGTGGCCGAGTTCTACAACGCTAAGGTGCTACAGGGTCTGAAGCAGATCGCCGCATCGCTGTATCTGTACGATGAACTGGGTCTGGAACTCCCCAAAGAGACCGAGGACGCCATCGACGAGTGGATCGATGCCCTTGTGGAGGATGTTGGAGAGGGCTCCAAGGCGCAACTCAATTCGATCCTTTCCCAGTTCGGCGCGAATATCACCGTCCTGCGCGACGCTTCGATCGTCGAGGCCAAACTCCAGCAACTGAAAACGCACCTGTACGGCGAGGACGGCGCCTTGCTCACCGCGCTTGCCAAGGAGGAGTTCTATAAAGATCATTACGTGCGCGGCCGCGTGCTGATCATCAACAACTACTACACCGCCCATGACCGCAAGGACGGCGTCAGCGTGTACTATCAGGCGGACGGCGTGCATATTGCCTACGATACCGTGAACGGTGTTGCCACCGACGAGAAGGACGACAACGGTGACGTGATCTACCGCGTGCAAAAAGAGGACGGTTCGCTCGGCGGCATTGCCTACGACAAGGAGAACGGCCGCCTCAAGTATATCACCGACAAGGACGGCAACTACCAAGATGCCGAGTATACCCCCGAGGAGATGGAGGACAAGTACAAGGCCCTCACGGAGATCGCCGAGAAGTGCAAGGACGACCCAGATCTGTTCCTGCGTTGCATTGAGGACTACTCGGACCAGTACGAAGTGATCGAAAAGATTATGCCGAACGGTATGTACTTTGCCGAGGGCTCCTACACCACCGACTCCGCCTTTTATACCTTTGCCGCGGAACTGAACAAACTGGAGGTCGGGGAACTGGTGATCCTCAATTCTACCGACGGGTACTATCTGCTCCAGCGCATCGCACTGGACGATGAGGCCTGGAACGTGAGTGAGAACGCCCAGTGGTTCACCTCGCTCCCCGCGCTTTGCGTGGAGGCAATGCTCCAGATGCGCGCCGAGGACTATATGCAGTACGTCAAACTCGACGAGGAACTTGCAAAGAGTGCGTCGATCGCGGACGTTGCCGCCAACACTTATTATTGACGCGAAATAAGCGGCGCCCGCCGTCGTTGCTCCTCGTGGGAAATCTCGGCGTAGGCCAACTACGCCGTCGCCTTCCCACTCCGGTGCGCCTAGGCGTGCTTGCTTCTTTCGCGTCAAGGGAAAACTTGCCTTTTTGCTTGTTTCTTTGCTTATTATGTTCGCGTCCTCCAAGCCTTCTCCTTGAGGAGAAGCTGGCGCGCCATTGCGCGACTGATGAGGTGGCCTCATACCAAATTTCCTCTTGACAAACCATACCCCACGCGCTATAATAGATACAACCGCACGAGAATCGGGGGTGCTGCCTGTCCCTAAGGGACGCGGCGGCTGAGACGGGCTTTGCCCGAACCCTTCAAGCCGAGTGACGTTGCCAAACGGTGCGCCACACGGTCAACCTGATACGGATAATGCCGACGTAGGGAGAGTTCAAGGGAGCGCTATATCACCGCACGGAAACCCCGTGTGGCGTAGCCGACTTTACCGCACGGAGCATTCCGTGCGGTAAATTTTTTTGCGGCCGCAGATCCTGCGGCCAAAGGAGGTTACTGATGAAGCAAACCAAACGTACGGTGCGCCTTGTGGAAGCGGCGCTGATGGTGGCACTGGCCACCGCGCTGTCGCTTTTCAAACTCGCCGATCTGCCCTATGGCGGCTCGATCACGCTCGCCTCGATGTTGCCGCTTCTGCTCCTTTCCTACCGTCACGGCGTGGCGTGGGGACTCGGCGGCGGCGTGGTGTATGCCGTGCTCCAACTTTTACTCGGACTCAACAACCTTTCCTGGTTTACCACCTGGCAATCCGTCCTTGCGGTGATCCTCTTGGATTATATCGTTGCCTTTACGGTCACGGGACTTGGCGGCATCCTTCGCCGCGTTTGCCCCAAACAGCACGTGGCACTCTCGCTCGGCGCCGTGGGCGTTGGCGTGTTGCGCTACGCCTGTCACGTGATCGCGGGTGCCACCGTCTGGGCGGGACTCTCGATCCCCACCGAGGCGGCGCTCCTGTATTCCCTTGGCTATAACGCCACGTATATGCTCCCCGAGACCGTGGTGCTCGTTGCCGCGGCGTGGTATCTGGGTAGCGTGCTGGACTTCCGACGCGACGTGCCCGTGCGCCTTGTCCGAGAGGGAACAACCCCGGGGACGGGTCTTGTTTCCCTGCTTTCGGGGCTTGTGCTCCTTTGCGGCGTTGTGGCGGATACGGTGCTCATTTTGTCGCAGTGCCAGAATCCCGAAACGGGCGCGTTTGACCTCGCGGGGCTTGCATCGGAGCCCTTTGCCGACAGCATCTGGTTGCCCGTGACCGTGATCACGGCAGTGTGCCTTGTTGCCGCCACGCTTTTGTGGTTTGTGGCGCGCCGCAAAAAGGCAGAATAACATCACTCCCTTGAACGGGGAGGGCGGCGCGAGCGCCGCCCTCTTTTTTCGTGCTATTGACTTTTCGCGGCATCTATGTTATGATATAACATAGAATTTTATGCGTGAGGTGAGACCTGTGAAAATCGGATTTATTTCTCTCGGCTGTCCCAAGAATCAACTGGATACCGAGGTGATGCTGCACGAACTCGCATCTGCGGGATATGAGATCACGCCCGAGGAGAGCGAAGCGGACATCGTGGTCATCAACACCTGCGGCTTTATCGAGAGTGCCAAAAAGGAGGCCATCGACAATATCCTGGACGTCGCGTGGCTGAAGGAGCACCATACCCTCAAGGGCATCGTGGTCACGGGTTGTCTTGCCGAGCGCTACCGCGAGCAGATCTTTGAGGAACTCCCCGAGGTCGATGCTCTGCTCGGCGTGGGCAGTATCCACAATATCGTCGCGGCCGTGGAGAGTGTGGCAAAACGCGCAGAAGAGAAAAACGCACCCCGTTATGCCTCGTTTGAGGATAAAAACACCGTGCGTCTGGGCGGCGAGCGCATTCTCACCACCCCCGACTACTACGCATACCTCAAGATCGCCGAGGGCTGTGACAACTGCTGTACCTACTGCGCGATCCCCGCGATCCGCGGCCGTTTCCGCTCCCGTCCGATGGAGGAACTTGTGGCCGAGGCCAAGGAACTTGGCGCACTTGGCATCAAGGAACTGGTGGTGGTCGCACAGGACGTCACCCGTTACGGCGAGGATCTGTACGGCGAATACCGCCTGCACGAACTGTTGCACCGCATCAGCGAGGAGACCGAGATCCCGTGGATCCGTATTCTGTATTGCTACCCCGACAAAATGACCGACGCCCTGATCGCCGAACTGCGCGACAATCCCCGCGTGGTCAAGTACGTTGACCTGCCCTTACAGCACATTTCCGACCCCGTTCTGCGGGCAATGCACCGCCGCGGCGACAGTAAAATGATCCGTGACCTCATCGCCAAACTCCGCCGTGAGATCCCCGGCCTCACGCTCCGCACCACCTTCATCGTGGGCTTCCCCGGCGAGACCGAGGAGGACTTTGAGGAACTCTGCCGTTTCGTGGAGGAAACGCGCTTCGAGCACCTTGGCGTGTTCGCCTACTCCGCCGAGGAGGGAACACCCGCCGCGCGTATGAAGAATCAGATCGACGAGCAAACAAAGCAGGATCGCGCCGACATCGTGATGCGCGCGCAGATGCAGATCAACGCCGAGGACAATGAAAAGAAGATCGGTAGCACCGTGCGCGTGCTCGTGGAGGACTTCGACCCCGTGAGTGAGGCGCACTTTGGCAGAAGCGCCGCCGACGCCCCCGAGATCGACGGCAAGGTGTACTTCAAGGCCGCCCGCCGCATCGCCCCCGGCTCAATGGTAGACGTTGTGGTACAAGAGGTGCTGGATTATGACCTCTTTGGCACCGCCGTGATAAAGGAGTAAGGCGTGAATTTCAATTCACAAATTTGCCGTTCACCAAATACGTGTGCCGCCATGGCGGCGAAAAGGAGTTCTGTATGAGTAAAATGAATCTTCCCAACAAATTGACCATGCTCCGTCTTTGCATGGTGCCCGTGATGGTCGTCTTTTTGCTGTTGCCCGCAAGCATCGTGCCGCCCCTCTTTGCATACGGCGTGGGTCTTGTGCTTTTTGCCCTCACGTCCCTCACGGATATGCTGGACGGCAAGATCGCCCGTGCCAATAACCTCATTACCAACTTCGGCAAGTTCATGGACCCCGTGGCGGATAAGTTTATGGTGATCGGCACGCTTCTTGCGCTTTTGTTCCGCATGATGAACCCCGCGATCTACGGCGTGGCCTACGACAGAGTGTTTGTGATCGTGTACTTCGCCGCCGTGGTGATGATCATTTTCCGTGAACTCGCTATTACGTCACTGCGCCTGGTGCTTGTGAACGCCTCGGGTCAGGTCGTGGCCGCGAATCTGCTGGGCAAGATCAAGACCGTGTCCCAGATTGCGTGCATTTGCCTGATCTTCGCGGAGCCCCTCATTGAGGCGCTGATCGCGCACTTCAAGGAGGGCTTCACGCTTGGTGGCTTCTACCCCGTGTCCTTCCTGCTCATCGCCGTGATGCTGGTGTTCACCGTCTGGTCGGGCATCAACTACATCAAAGGCGGCTGGAAGTTCATCTCCACCGACTGGTAAAGCGCCTTCCCCTTGAGGTAGCGAAGCGGCGCGAGGGTAGTGAATGACATCACGCCGTGATGTCAGAGCCCGAGCGTGACCAAGCCACGGCGAGACGGGGGACCACGTAGTGGTGGAGGGGTAGTCCCCCATAAACTTTCAAATCTTTCCCCCAACAACTTGACGAACGCCCCATAAGGGTGTATAATAACTGTAATATCTTTATAAAGCAAAGGAGATTTTGCGATGAACGTATTAGCAATCGGTGCACATCCCGATGATATTGAGATCGCGTGTGCGGGTACGCTTGCCAAGTGTGTCAAGCGCGGTGACCGTGTTGTGGTCTGCCACGCGAGCACGGGCAACCTTGGCCACGTGATCATTCCGCCCGATGAACTCACCATCATGCGTGCCGAGGAGGCACGTCGCGCAGGCGCGATGGCGGGTATCGAGGTGATCGGCGGTTTGTTCAACGACCTTGACATCTATGACAACAACAAGGAAGCGCGTGACCGCATCGTGGACGTCATCAAGTATGCACAGCCCGATTTCATCATCACGCACAACCCCGACGACTATATGCCCGACCACACGGCGGTCTCTCGTCTTGTGTTCGACGCTAGCTTCACCGCCACGCTCCCCAACTACAAGAGCAAGTACGAGAAGGAAGCAAAACTCGTTCCCATCTACTACATGGACACGCTTGCAGGCGTGAACTTCAACCCCACCGAGTTCGTGGATATCACCGACGAGATCGACCTCAAGTTGCGCATGCTCAACTGCCACGAGAGCCAGATCGTCTGGATGCGTGACCATGACGGCATCGACTTCCCCGATATGGTGCGTACCTGCAGCCGTTATCGCGGTTACCAGTGCGGCGCGGCTTACGCCGAGGGCTTCCGCCAGTGCCAGGTCTACCTCAAGGGTACGACCAAGCGCCTTCTTCCCTGATTGAACTTATTGAAAAGGAGAACATAGATATGGATTTCATGACTACCGTAAAGGGCTCTCTCTTAGAGGGCTTCTATCCCAAGGGCTGGGACATGGCCAAGATCGACGCTTGCTGTGAGAAGGGCGTAGCGCGCGAGGGCTTCTGGAACGAGGGCTTCAACCCCGTGGAGTGTGCCGACGTGTCCGACCTGAACGTCCTGATGGGCCACGAGATCGCGCTGCAGATCAAGACCACCCGTGACGAGGGCCGCAAACTCGCTATGATTCTGCCCGTAGGTCCTATGGGTATGTACAGATGGGCTGCCTACTTCCTCAACGAGTGGGACGTATGCTGCGACCACGTGACCACCTTCAACATGGACGAGTGGGCTGACGGCGAGGGCAACACCCTGGACGCCACCAACCCCGCCGCATTCGAGTACTGCATGAAGGACGCGTTCTTCAGCAAGGTGAACAAGACCGTTCCCGAGTGCCAGCGCAACTTCGCTACCAAGGCAAACCTGCCCACCTACGCCGAGAAGATCGCCAAGATCAAGGCAGAGGGCGGCAAACTCGTGCTTGTGTACGGTATCGGCCGTATGTGCCACATCGCGTTCTGGGAGCCCCAGTTCGGCGACGATTACGCAACCGTTGAGGAGTGGAAGCAGGCAACGCACCGCATCGGCGCAAAACTGCATCCCCTCACCATCGAGCAGAACGCCATCACGTCCTTCAAGAGCCGCACCACCATGGTGCCTTGCCGCGCCAACACCATCGGCCCCGGTCTCTTCCTTCAGGCAGACTACGCCATCGGCGGCGCTGACGGCGCACTCGGCCGTGGTCAGATGTGGCAGGGTATGAGTTTCCTCACCACCCTTCACTACGGTCCCGACAAGAGCATCGCCTCCAGCTTCATTCCTACGCTTCCCGGACGTCTCTTCTACCTCAAGGAGCTCGCCGGCCCGTTGTGTGCAGATGTGAACTGACGAAAAATAAGCGGCGTCTGGCTTCGTGTCCCCGCCCCGCCTCGACTTCGACGTATGAGAATACGCCTTCATCCGCGGCGTGACGTGGAGCCTTGCCATACTTGCTTCTTTTCCGTCAGTGAACAAAAAAGGCCCCGTTAGGGGCCTTTTTTTGTTAGTTGACTCGCGCACGCGGCTAAAAAATCACGCCCCACCTGCGTTGTTCCTCGCCCCCCGACCTCGACGATGGCCAACATCGCCTTCGTCCGGGGGGCTCCGGTACGCCTAGGTGGAACGCGATTTTTCGCGCCGTCCCGCCGCAGAGTTTGCCCACGGCTAAAAAATCTTTGCCTTCCTTCGTGTGCTCTCGCAAAGCGGCTACGGGAAGGCCTCCCCTTGCGAGGGGAGGGGGACCACCGAAAGGTGGTGGAAGGGTAGTGACTGCGAGAAAATCCCGCCCCGCCTCCTCCGTTATGCTTCTTTTCCTCTTGACTTTTTTCGCATTTGTAGTATAATCAAATTAGCATCAAAAAGAAAAGGGAGGCAGCACTATGGGTATCGTTACGATCTATCAGGACGAAAAAACAAAAAATTGGAGAGTCAAATGGGCAGACAAAGACATCCTGTTCTACGAGTTTTACTTCGGCGTCGGCATGGCAAAGAAGGACAAGCTCATGGAGTTTTTCGGCCCCTTCAAGCCCATGCTGGTGTTCGAGGGTACGCCCGACAAGAAGACCGAGGAAGCGGCAAGGCAGCTGGTAGACTACATTGAAAAGACCTACGCAGAAGAGTAATGCAAACAAAAAGCCCCTCACGGCGACCTGATCGCAGGTCGCTGTGAGGGGGCTTTTTTGTCTTGAAAGTTACTTGTAAATGATAACCTCACAGGGTTTTCCCATTTTTTTTGCATATTCAATTACAGAGCGCGTGCCTTTTGAGTGTCCGTCCCAAAAGGCAAGAATACGGTCGGCGTATGCAACGATCTGCTTGTTTCTGACGATGGGGGCGGCACGGCCGTAGCGCTCGTACTGCGGCAGAAATTCGGTGAGCTTCAATCCGTGTCGAGTGGCGTATTCAGCGGCACAACGATCTGCGCCCACGGCACCGCCCGATACGATTTCGTCATCGTTTGAAACGTAAGGTGCCAGGTTGACCGCAGAAATTCCTCTTGAACCAATGATTGCAATTTTCATAGGATACTCCTTTCTAAAATTTAGTATACTTATTTCAAGTATACTGACCACATTATACCATAAAACAATCTTAAAATATACTTATATTAAGATTATTTGGAGATGTTATGAGAAATAAGAAAAACAAGCATCTTGGCATAGAGATCGACCCCGAACTTCACTATAAACTGCACTATATTTCTAAATATTACGGACGCTCGGCAAACGGAGAAATTCTGTATCTGATCAGACAGGAGATCAAGGCGTTTGAAAACAGTGAGGGCGTGATCGAAATGCCCCAGGAGTCAAAGGCGGATTGAGTCGCCTAAACAAAGAAAAAAGCCCCCGTCAGGGGGCTTTTTTGTTCACTCGGCTAAAAATCGTGCCCCACCCGCGCGTCACCCTGAGCGGAGCATGCACTCGCATAGCGAGTGCGCGGAGTCGAACTGCGAAGCAGTGCAAGGCAGTGCCTTGCAGGGTCTCGCGCCGTCTGCCGCAGGCGAATAAAACTGCCCAACTTCCTATGAGGAAGTTGGGCAATCTATTCAGACGGTTTCCAGCACCTCGCGGCCCGAAGTGTTGCAAAGGTGGAAGATGTGCTCTTTGTTGCGCATACCGCTCACGGAGTCGGCGGCGGCGAGGTTGCAAACGGCGGCACCCGATGCAAAATCAAGGATCTCCTTGTCGGCAAGGCCGTGGTAGATGCCAAAGAGACACCCTGCGCAGAACGCGTCACCCGCGCCCACAGTGCCCTTGATATAGCCCTTGGAGATCGCCACGGAGGGCGCCACGGTGAATTCACCCGTCTCGCGACACAGCATAAAGCCCGCCTCGGGGCAGTGCACGATCACGCGCGAGCCTACGCCGTAGGACATCAGGTATTTCATAGCGCGGCGAATGTTGTCAAGAATGAGTTTGCCTTCCTCATTGCGTGCAGGGAGACCTGCGGTGGCACAGCACTCGATCTCGTTCATAATGGCGTAATCGGTGTATTTGAGTGCGGGGAGCACCTTTTCGGCAAAGCGGCCTGCGGAGTCGCTCACCACGTCAAACGAGGTCTTGATGCCGCGCGCCTGTGCGGCGGCCAGGAAGCGCGCCATCGCCGTTCCGTACTCGGCATCGGGCTTGTCAAACGCGTCCAGGAGCAGAATGTAGCCCGCGTGGAGCATACGGCAGGAGAGGTGATCCAGATTCACGTCGTCGGGGGAGAAGGCGGCGTTGGCACCGGGGTGATGGAAGAAGGTGCGCGCACCCGTGCTCTCGACGGTCATCACGTCACTGAAGGAGGTGGCCAGCGTGTCGGAAACGATCACGCCCGAGGTGTCGATGCCCACCTTTTGCATCTCGTAGGTCACGTACTTGCCGGGATCGTCGTCACCCACCAGACCGTGCGCGGAAATGGCAAGGTCGGGGTCGATGATCGCCAGGTCAATGGCGGTGTTGGGCACACAACCGCCCACCGCGTTGGAAACGGAGGAGATCTGCGACAGCATACCGGGCGTGGGGTACACGCCGATCATCTTCACGGTGTCCACCAGAATGTTGCCCACAAAGGCGATGCCACTGCGATCGTCGCGCAACAGTTCGTCCACGCTCACGCCAAGCACGCGCGCCAGACGCGGCAGTTGCGTGATCTCGGGGAAGCCCGCACCGCGCTCCCATTTGCTCACCGTCTTGTTGCTGACGTAGAGTTTTTCCGCCAGTGCGTCCTGGGTCAGACCCAGTTTTTTGCGCAGTCGCACGATGTTTTCGGCGATATTGATCTTGGATTCGGTATGTTCCATATCCTACCTCCTATGATGTCTTTTACTTCATTATAGAATATTTCGCGCGCAAAGTCAACCCACTTTTCGGCTACCTTGCGCGGCGAATTTTTTGTGCGCAACTCTACGATTCGCAGAGTTGGTTGCTCTTGCAATCTGTCGCGCGGTGTGCTATACTATTGATGCTGAAAAAGCATCGCAAAGGAGAGGGACATGACCTATTTGTTTGATTTTGACGGCACGCTGGTGGATTCGATGCCCACCTATGCCGCGATGATGCTGAAGATTTTGGACGAGTATCACGTGCCGCACGGCAACGACGTGATCAAAACGGTCACGCCACTCGGCTACGTGCTCACGGCACGGTATTTTAAGGAAAAGCTTGGGCACCCCTTGAGCGAGGAGGCGCTCGTGGCACGCATGTACGCCGACGCGACCGAGGCGTATACGCACCGTATCCCTGCCAAGTCGAACGTCGTGGAGGTACTGCGAGCGCTCAGTGCGCGGGGGCATTCCCTGAACGTCCTCACGGCAAGTCCGCACCCGATGCTCGACCCCTGCCTTGCGCGCCTTGGCATTTACGATCTCTTTGATAACGTGTGGTCCTGCGAGGACTTCGGCACGGGCAAATCCGACCCCGAGATCTACCGCGTCGCGGCGGCACGTATGGGCGTGCCCGTCACAGAGGTGATCTTTCTTGACGACAACTACAATGCCGACAAGACCGCCCGCGAGGCGGGCTGTCGCGTGATCGGCGTCTTTGACGAATCCTCCCGCGAGTACGAGCAGGACATCCGCACCATCACCGAGGCCTATATCCACGACTTCTCCGAGTTACTTTGAAAAAAAGCCCACCGCGCATATGCGTGTTATCCTTAACGGAGAACACGCATAGTTAAGTTTGCCCTTACGGGCAAGTGAAGTTTACTGCGTAAGTGAAGTTATCCTACGGATAGTGAAGTTTTGCCTTCGGCAAAGTGGGCAAACTTAACTTCATTTGTG
>JAZSGQ010000065.1:0-26943 GCA_045532805.1 Eubacteriales bacterium | reverse complement strand
CGCATCAGCCACAGTGCGTCCTCGGTGCGCTCGGTAAAGGTGCGTTTGTGGCATTCCATACACAATGTCACACCGTTTTGCTCGGCAAGCGCGGCCGCCTCGCGGCATTGCGCAAGGAGCGCTTCTTTTTCGGCATCCGTCATCTCGGCGCCGCTCTTGTTGCCGCACCAAAGACGAAGGATATCCGTGCCGAGCAGCTTTGCGGCATCAATGTAATGCGGCAGCTCCTCCATCGGCGTTTCTCCCAGACGGAAATACGTGCCGTAGGACGAGCAGGTGACGCCGTATGCCGCTTGCCGCGCGGCAAGCTCCCTTAATGTATCGGTATCGCGGTAGGGGGCGTGTACGTCACTGCCCCATTCGATAAGGGAGAGCCCCACCTCCCGCATCGCCGCCAGGATCTCCTCGGTCGTGCGGTCGCGGAAGGAAACCGAAACCAGCCCCAGATTATAGGTGTTTTGCATCCTCTGCCTCCTGTCTTTTTCTCGCAAGCAACGTTTCAAACCAAAGCTCGGGCGAGGGCACGGGCGAGACCGCCTCCGTCACGGAGTGCATACCGCGTGTTACGGTGCGTGTTTTTCGCACCGTTTCGCCCCGTATGGGCGTCCCGTCCACAAGCGCCGCGCCGTGTGTGCCGACCTGCTCTGCCGAGCAAAGCATGGCCGAGAGCGCGGCGCGTTGTACAAGGAGCATATCCCAAAGACGGAAAACCTGTGCCGTTTGCGTTTTATTATCTGCCACAACGGTGTCGAAAAAGCCCTCGCAAAGTGTGTTGACTTGATTCAGTAGCGCGCGCATTCCCTCGGTACTGCGGTCGAAGTCCGCCACGCGGCTCATCTTGGATCGCAAGGCCTTTTGTATCTCGGCCACGTTTGACTTGCCATAGCGAATGCAGGGCATCGGGAAGTGCGGCTCGCCCCTTTTCGCGGTTTTCTTTTTGGCAATGTACTCTGCGGCGCGCAAACTGCCCACTTGCGTGGAGTTGAGCGCACTGCCGCCCGGACGGTATACGCCAAAGGTGCCTGCCGCTTCGCCTGCCGCAAAGAGTCCCTCAATTTCGGTCT
The DNA here is from genome assembly GCA_045532805.1 of Eubacteriales bacterium. Taxonomy (GTDB): domain Bacteria; phylum Bacillota; class Clostridia; order Oscillospirales; family CAG-272; genus Firm-07. The sequence goes on along the minus strand of JAZSGQ010000065.1, from coordinate 25,879 downwards.
GCCAATCGGCATTCACCGCGATGCCGCCGTTGCAGTGCTGTGCGCAAACGGCGATCTCCAGGGGCTCACGGCACAGATCAATGCCGTGATCGGCATAGAGTTGCAGTGCGCCGAGATTCATTTTGGCAAGGCGCTCCGCGGGGGTGCCAAAGAGCGCACCCGAGCGCTCCAGATAGTCGTATGCCTCGCGGGGCAATATCGCAAAACCCTCTTCCAGCCCACGGGGATTGCGGGTAAAATCCAGATACACGCGGCGGCCGTTTTTGCACTCTCTTGCCACCAACAGATCCACGGCGGACGAGCCCTCCAGTCGGCGCGTGTCAAAGGGCCACTGATAGCCCTTGAGGAAGATGCGACCGAGTGAATCATTGCCCAGTGCCTCATACAAAAATTCGTGCTCCGTGCCGTCCGCTCCCACCGAAATATAGCGGGGGAGCACCTGTTGATACGTACCCGACAGATTCCAACGGAAGGTGGTGGAGGCAATGCCGTACTGCCACTGATCCATATTGGAAAGCGCCGCGCCCGCTTCGATTGCAAGTCCCGTAGCGCCGTGCTGGCTCTCGGGATAGACGGTGCGCTCGTACACGCACGCAGGGCCGCCCGTGCAAAGGATCACGTTCTCGCAAGCGATGACGCTCACCTCACCCGTTACGGTAGATACGCAGGCAATGCCCGTTACAGCGCCCCCTTCGGTGAGGACGCGGATCACGCGCTGATGCTCGATGATCTCGATCCCCTTGGAGAGCACCGAACGTTCCAGTGCCTCGGTCATATAACGGGACGTGAGCGGACCGCAGGAGGTGGCGCGATTGCGCGGATCGTGGTCGGTCTTATATCCCGCATATTCGCCGTATTCGTTGGTGGGAAAGGGGACGCCCAGTTCCACAAGGCGCATAAAGCATCGCGTGGAATACGCGGCTTCGCACAGGGCGTGCTCGCCCATTACACCGCCGCCCGCATACAGCGTGTCCGCCAGTTCGCGCACACTGTCCCCGTCGCCGCCGGCAAGCGAGAGTTTGTAGTAGGTCTGCTTGTCACTGCCCGTATTGCGTGACGTGCCCATGCATCTGCCCTCGGTGATGATGGCGATCTCCTTGATGCCAAGATCATACAGTCGGTCGGCGGCGTTGAAGCCCGCGCAGCCCGTACCGATGATCAGTGTGTGGTAGGTATATGTCATAGTCTTCTGATGTGCATACCTCCGTCCAGAATGAAGGACTCGCCCGTGGCAAAGCCGAGTGTGTCGTCACACAGCGCCACCACGGCCTTGGCAATATCCTCGGGTGTGCCCCAACGGCCAAGCGGCACAAGGCCCTTCGCGATCAGTGCGTCGTATTTTTCCTTCACGGCCGCCGTCATGTCCGTAGCGATGATACCGGGGCAGATCTCGTTGACCGTGATGCCATCGGCGGCCAGCCGATCGGCAAACAGTTTGGTGATCATAGAGACACCTGCCTTGGAGATGCAGTATTCACCGCGGCCTGTGGAACTGGTGTAGGCCGGGCAGGAGGAGATGTTCACGATACTGCCGCCCTTGCCCGCCTTGACCATCTCGCGCGCCACCGCTTGCGTGAGGAACAGTGTCCCCTTGGTGTTGACGCCCATGACGTGATCGTAACTTTCCTCGGTCATATCCAGAAGGTCGCGTCGCTCACGGGGGGCGATACCCGCCACGTTCACCAGCGCCGCAAGTTCTCCGCATGAGAGTGCCGCATCAACAAGGCGCGTGCGGTCGGCCTCCTTGGCGATATCACCCGATACGTAGGTGAGATCCACCCCCGCAAGACCGCCAAGGTCAGGGGCAGTTTTGCGCCCCATGCCTACGATCTTATATCCTTTTTCGGCAAGCAATTTAGCACTTGCCATTCCGATTCCACCGGCCACGCCGGTGACGATTGCAACTTTCATATCTTCTCCACGTTGATCGTAATTTGCGTTGCCGCCTCATACGTTACGGTGATCCTTGTGGCGTACTCCACGCCCCAATCCGAGCAAAGCATATTGTCCGCGAAGGGGATCTGCTCAAGGCCGAATTTGCCGCCCGGCGCGGTGAGCCGAAAACGGTCGCCGATGATGGCGGTCTCGTTCTCTATGCGCACGGGGAGCACGCACATCAATACCTCGCACACGCGGCAGGGGCCGCCGTCTGTTGCGCGCATACGGTCGTTGATACATGCGCCGTGCTCGCAGAGCGTCATCGTGCGCGTGAGCTTCGCCACGCGCGCCGCTTCGGGATACGCGTCGGGGAACGTCACGGTGATCGCTTCCTCCGATGTCTCAAAGCCGCTCGCGCGGTACTGGGCACCGTTGACTTGCTCGGTATCGTGAATGAGGGGCAGATTGTGATAGGCGGAGCGCACCCACGGAATCGTCTCGTAGCGACGGGAGGAGAAGGTGTCGCGCGTGTAGGTGCCGATGCCGATATCCACCAGAACGGGTGTGCGTTCTTCATACAGGGCAAAACTGCCCACGTCGTTGTGATTGTGGCTTTCCCCGTTGTGTCCGCCCTTGGCATACAGACACCACGTGCCCTTTCGCAACACGGCGAGTTGCATCTGCGGCAAGCACTCCAGTGCGCCGTGCAAGGGGTGCTTTACGGGGAACTCCAGTATCTCGCGGGTGAAGGTCGCTTCAAAGACCCAACGACGCAACGTGCTTCCTCCCACGCGGGACGCGTGCACGAGGTGGGTATTTTGTTCCAGTCCCATACGGTATACGGCGGCACTGAAGTTCATCAGTTCCGTCTGCTTTGTTTCCTTGGCGAAGCCGAAGAGCAGCGGCATCAAGGAGGCGAGACTCTTGGCGTGCGCATCTGCGACGTTGACAAAAATGTCGGCTACGACGTGCGCCTTTTGCATATAAGCGGCGATCAGGGCGATCTTCTCGTCTGTGAACAGATCGAGTGCACCGTTTGAAGCGAGCTTCAACTGATAAAGGAACTCAAACAGCGAAGCGCCTGCACGTCCCCAGTACACGGGGCCCTCGTCGCACCCGCCGTCCTCGGGGATCCTGTTGTAATAGTGTTGGGCCTCGGTGAGCATTTTGGAGATCGCACGGCGCACTCGGCGCTCTCCTCGCTCGGTCAGGAGGAAAACGGTGAGGACGTTGGAGAGGATCCACGGATTCCAGTTGTTGGGGGATTCTCCGCCATAGCCCATCCACCAAAAATCGCGATGGTTCAGATAGGGCGCCTTGACCCGTACCTCAAGTTCGTATTCCACGCGGTCCAGGATCTCGGGGCAAAACGCGAGCAACGGCTCGCGCAGAAGGTGCGCGATCATTACGAGATGCTCCGCCGTTTCTGCCGCAAACAGGTCGATATACGGCTCGGCGGGCGTGGGGATCGTCTGTGGTACGTCGCGGTGTGCCCAGTGCGCGGACACACCCCAGTAACTCTCCTCACAGATGGCGAACAATCCGTTGACGATCTGGGGGATAAAACGCCCCTTGTTCTCCTTCAGTTCCGCCAGCACAAAGGACATCAGATGGTTGCGGCGGTCAAAATGCGGCTGTTCCATAATGAGGCGGTTGCCGCTTTTTTTGAATTCCATAAAATCCGTGGCAAGGATCACAGGCCAGCGGTATTCGAGTGCCTTCTCGGCTTTTTTGATATGGTCCTCGGTAAGTGATGCTTCCCAGAACACGCGGTCGCGGACTGTGGGGAAGATGTCGGAGCGAAACGTGTATTCGGCAAGGGAATGTTCCGAAAGAAAGCGTTGAAACATAAGCCGTTCTCCTTTATGCGTTAAGAGTCTTGTAAAGATTTCTGTAATGTTCGTCGAACACCGCGCACCCCGCCACCTGCCCACCGCGCATCAGTTCTGTGCATTTGGAGCAGGCAAGACAGCATTTTTGCGGCGTGAAGTTGCCGTTTGTAAGATCCCGATAAAATGAGGGGTAGGCAAGCCACATTCTGCCATATCCCACAAGGTCACAGACCCCGTCCTTCAGAAGTTGCTCGGACACCCGGAACAGGTCCTCTCTGTAAAAAGAGAGGCCCGAGCCCACCACCAAAAGGGTGGGGTGGCGCTCCTTGATGTGCCGCTCCACTGCCCGAAAGCGGGCAAGGCCCACCTCGGCCTTCTCGGGCGGAGGGTAGCCACCCCTTCGATAAGGACGGTTGACGTGCGGATTGTAATAGGGGTTGCCGACGGTCACGTTGAGTATGCTGACGCCAAGCGCCGCCAGTTGTCCGATCAAGCGGTCGGGCTCGGTCATGTCAAGCTCGTTTTGTTCTGTGGTGCCGAATCCGTAAGGGTAGGGCACCATATCCGAAACACCCAAACGCGAGGTGAGCAGAGCATTCTCGGGAAGGACGTCGCGCACCGCCTTGATGCAGTCGAGGTACAGTCTGGTGCGATTTTCAAAACTCCCGCCGTAGCGCCCCTCGCGGTGGAACGCCGACAACAGTTCCTGAAACAGATATCCGTGGCAGGACTTGACGTCCACGCCGTCAAAGCCCGCCTCTACGGCAAGGCGCGCGGATTCGGCATATTTTCGGGGGAGCGTATCCAGATAGGCGTCACTCACCACGTGCGCGTCGGTCACGGGACGGCGCTCCTCGTAAAGGGGGTGGTGGTAGGCGATCATCGGCGTGATGCTCTGCCTGCCCGAGTGGGTCAGTTGCAAAATAAAGAGGGGAGAGGAGCCGGAGGATCGCTTGGCCGCGTCCCGCAGTTCCTGCAAAAGGGCACGAAAGGCGTCAAGATTCTCTCGCGTCAGCATCATTTGTCTTGGATTCGTGCGGCCCTCGGGACAGACGGCATTCGCCTCAAACCAGACAAGACCCGCGCCGCCGGCGGCGGCCTTTCGGTATTTCTCGGCCGTGAGCGTACCGGGGCTTCCGTCCGTGTTGCAGTCACAGCCCTCCATGGGTTGCAACACCACGCGGTTGGGGAGCATCTTCGCGCCCACGTTGATCGGTTGATGGATCAGCACAAAAACGACCTCCTGTTGCTTGATATCTCTATTATAACAAGTAATAAACGAAATTTATATGACTATTTTTGCATAATATATTGCTTTTCTTGCAAAAAAGGAATATAATCTGTGCAAGGGGAGGTGAGGGATATGAGCAAGAGCATTCGGGGCGACTCGTTCGTGCTGTTTTATGCGGACGGCGTGATGGAACGCCCTGTGCTGTGGGAAAGTCATTGTCACGCGCAGTATGAGATGATCTCGGTGTTACAGGGTGACGTCAGTATCATGCTGGAGGGCAGAAGTTATCGACTCACCGAAAATCAGACGGTTATCATTCCGCCGCTTTTGTATCACACCGTCACCGCCAACAAAAAAGGGGTGTATCGCAGGGTCACGGCACTGTTTGACGTTGCGGCTGTGCCCGCCGAGGTGCGCGAGCGCTTTTTGCGCAAGGAAAACGAACTCACCATCTTTTTCTCAACCCTTGCCGACGCCTTCCGACGCATTTGTGAAGCGGGGGATCCCACCTTTCACGCGCCGCTCGCGAAGAGTTTGATGATCCAACTTTTTTACGAGGCCGCCGAGGCGAAAAGTACCGATACGGGGTGCGAAACGGACGGTTTTTTGCAAAAGATCATTCTGTATATCGACCGCCATTTGTGCGAGCGTATACTGCTTGCCGATCTCGCGGCGCACACGTCTCGCTCCAAGTCCTCGGTGTGTCATTTGTTCGAGGAGAAAATGGGAGTCTCGCCCAAGCAGTATATCCTGCAAAAAAAGTTGGCGCTTGCCGACAAACTGATCCGCGATGGCACGCCCCCTACGCTGGCGGCTATGCAGGTGGGCTTTGAAAATTACAGCAGTTTTTACCGCGTTTACAGGAAACGGTTTGGCGAAGCCCCCACCAAACGGGGGAAAGTGCACCCGTCCGAGGGGTAAAACACGCTCCCCGCTTTCCTTTTGGAGATCATTTTAAAAAACAAGGAGTATAAAAATGGAACGGCAGATACGACGATTGAAATATGCCTGTTACAGTGTGAACCTGACGATGTCCGTGGTGGGCAATCTGTCCCCCGTGCTTTTCCTCACCTTCCGCTCGCTTTATGGCATCTCTTATTCCTTGCTGGGGCTTTTGGTGTTGATCAATTTTGTGTCCCAGTTGATCATTGACCTGATCTTTTCCTTTTTTTCACACAGGTTCAACATACCGAAGACCGTCAAAGCCATTCCCGTGCTTTCCATCGTTGGTTTTCTGATCTATGCGCTCTGGCCGCTACTCCTGCCGCAATACGCATACGTGGGTCTTGTGATCGGCACCGTCGTGTTTTCTGCCGCCAGCGGCTTTGCCGAGGTGCTGATCAGCCCCGTGATCGCGGCATTGCCCGCCAAGGACCCCGACAGAGAGATGAGCAAACTTCATTCGATCTACGCTTGGGGCGTGGTGGCAGTGATCCTTGTGAGCACGCTCTTTTTGCTCTTGGCGGGAGGAAAGCATTGGCAGTGGCTTGCGCTGTTGTTCACCCTGCTCCCTGTGGCGTCTGTGTGCTTGTTTGCCCGCAGTGAGATCCCGCAAATGGAAACGCCGCAACGTGCCACGGGCGCCCTGCAACTGTTGCGACAGGGCGGCGTGTGGTTGTGCGTGATCGCCATTTTCCTCGGCGGTGCGGCGGAATGTACCATGGCGCAGTGGAGTTCGAGTTATCTGGAAGAGGCCATGGGGATCCCCAAGGTATGGGGCGATCTGCTCGGCGTGGCGTTCTTTTCCGTGATGTTGGGTCTTGGTCGCACACTGTACGCAAAGCGCGGTAAAAACATTGGTCGCGTACTGACGTTGGGTGCGCTGGGTGCCACGGTCTGTTACGCGACGGCGGCACTTTCCACGGCACCGTGGTTGGGACTCGTTGCCTGCGCGCTGACGGGACTTTGCACCTCGATGCTCTGGCCGGGCAATCTGGTCGTGGCCTCGGAGCGATTTCCAGAGGGCGGCGTGTTTATCTACGCCATGATGGCGGCGGGCGGCGACCTTGGCGCGTCGGTCGGCCCCTGGCTCATCGGTGTGATCACCGATGCCGCGATGGTCAGTCCCACGGCACTCGAACTTGCCGAGAAGTTATCTCTTGCGCCCGATCAACTCGGCATGAAACTGGGAATGCTTTGCGGCGCGCTGTTCCCCCTTGTCGGTATTTTCGTGTATGCGAGGATCTGGCGGACAAGAAATAAGGAATAAAGCCGTATACGGTATAGAAAAAGGCGGGCATCGCTGTGCGATGCCCGCCTTTTTATCAGGTGCGGTTGCGGCGCCCCGTTTTCTCCAAAAACGTGGCGGCAGACAGCACCCAGTCGGTTTGGATAAAGTCGAAGCCGCGGTCTGCGATCCAGCCCCAACTACCCTCAGGATCACCCTCGGCGGCGAGATCGTCCGAGTGGCCGCCTGCAAGCACCGAGCGGTAGTTGTAGACGATGGAGTTACACCAGACCAACTCGTCGCGTTTGTGGCACTCCTCAATGAACTCGGGAGAGCAGAGACGCGAGGTGTCGTCGTCAAACAGTACCTCGGAACCGAAGAAGCGGAGGTTGCGTCCTTTGACGCTTTCCAGTTCCGCCTCGTCGCGGATCACGGCCATAAAGGGCATATCCGCGCAATATTCCTCCACAATGTCCAAGAGTTCGTTGCGGGGCTTGCCCTTGACGAGCAGTTGCTCCTGCATGCCGTGTGCACGGATCGCCTCGGAGATCTCGCGGGGATAGAGCCAGAACTTATCGGCATTGATGTAACAGCGTCCCTTGAAGCGCTCCAACACCTCGTCCAGTGTGGGAATGCCGTACTGCGTGGGAACGTTGTCGATGTTGATATAGCGCAACTGTTTGACAAAGTCCCAGGGCAGGCGCTCCAGTTTTTCACAAAAGCCGAGCAGAGGTTGTTCCATACCGGGGTGGAACACGATCAACTTGCCGTCAGCAGTGCGGGTGATGTCGATCTCGATCATATCGGCGCCCTCGCGGAGTGCCGTTTCGTATGCGGGAATGGTGTTGCAGGGGATATTGCCGCCCCAAACGCCGCGGTGTGCGACCAGAAGGAGTCGTTTTTTGGCGTCTGCGCGAAGGTCAAAAGTCATACCGTTTCCCACCTTACATGGCCTCCATCATGCCTGCGATAAAGCCGACCACGAAAGCGAAGGCGAAGAGGATCGTGCAGACAAGACCGACGATGCGTCCCGCTTTTGCCAGGTATTTGCCCACGCGCGGCTTGCCCGCGGTCTCACCGTACAGTGCCTCGTACTCGGTCACCTTACCCTTGGTCACGTAGCCGAAGATCAGACCAAGCAAAGAGAGCCAGCCCGTGTTGGCGAAAACCAGACTGAGAATGCCCCAGGTGAGAATGTTGTCGCCGAGATTGCGCTTTTTCTCTTCCATAAAGGGATCGACGATCGGCACGGCCTCATAGGCGGGAGGTGCCTCGTAGGCGGTTTGCTCGGCGGCCCTTGCTTGCCCGCAGTGGGAGCAGAATTTTGCGTTTTCCTCAAGCGGTGCGCCACAGTGATTACAGTATTGCATAGTGTCCTCCTTGATATGTTATTTTGCGACGGGCGAGAAGCATTCCGTAAGGAAGGCCGTGATCGCCTCGTCGTATTTTTTCGTGTCGGTGAGGCGCAACATCGAATGTGCGCCGTGTTCAAACCAAACCAACTTTTTTTGCTTGCTTGCGGCAAGGTCAAAGAGCTTTTTTGCAAAGTCGGGACGCGAGTAAAGATCCTCGCGGCTGTACAGCATCAAAAGCGGTTTGTTCATCTTGTGGATCACGTCAATGGGGCCGTGGTCCATGCTGTGTCCCGTGTAGTGTTTCATCCAACCGTTGATCAGGCGGTACATCACGCGTACGGGTTTTTTACGCTCAATGAGATGGTTTTTCATGGATTCGCCGAAGTTGGCAAACATACCGTCCGCGACCAGCCCCTCGATATAGTCGGGGCAATCCTCGCGCGTGATGGCAAGCATGCCGCCCGCCGCGCCGATGCAGATGCCGTGGAAGAGTATGGAGCGCATGCCGAGTTCGTCGTGCAGATAGGCCGCCCACGCAAGGGCATCGCCCGATTCCTCAAAGCCCACGGTGTTGAATACGCCGTCACTGAGGCCGTGTGCGCGCGGGTCAAAGACCAGCACGTTGTAGCCCGCCGCGGCATAGGGCGAGGCGAAGTAGTAGCCGTAGCGCAGACTTTCGGTGCGACCCGAAAGAATCATCACGCAACGGTCATAGCCCAGATCATAATATTCCCCATAGAGATTCAACCCATTGTGCAGGATATGTACGTCGTGCTTACACGCCGCGTGTTTCTCCTGCCAGCGCATACCCTCTGCGTCCATTTTGAGGTGTTCCTCGCTCATTTCGGAGGGGTGTCTGCCCCATTGCTCCTCGCTTCTGCGGCGGAGCGTGCGATCGTAGACGAAATAGGACGCCACGAAAAAGGAGACGATCCAGAGCAAAAGCCCCGAGAGAAGCAATCCGCCAAGCACCCAAAGGAGCACGGTGGTGCCCGTTCCGAGTGTCAGCGCGGTGGCGTATAGCGATGCGGTCATAACTTGCGCTCCTTTCTTTCGTTCAGTTCTTGTCTGAGGGCCCGAACTTTTTCATGAATGATCTCGTTGATACGGTCCAGATCCTCGCGCACGGGCGTGCGGCGGTCGGTGTCTATGTAGTCAGAGAGGTAAATAGGTGCGCCGACGATGATATGCGTGCGGCGGAACAGGTGGTAACAACCGTCGGTCACAATGGGGATAATGGGAGCGTTCGCGCGGTGCGCGATCACGATATAACTCGGTTTGAAGGGTTGCAGATTCCCGTCCTCGGTGATCTTCGCCTCGGGGTAGATCTGCACGAGTTGTCCGCGGCGGATCACGTTGGCGGCCGTGTCGATAAAGCGCATGTTTTTGGTCAGTCGGTTGGCCTCGATGCCGCCGAAAAAGCGCATACCGAACGCGCCGAGTTTGGTTCGATAGGGTATCTCGGAGGAGACCACGTTCAGTTTGCGGGGCAGTACGACAAACATCGTCATGAAATAATCCCAGAAACTGTAATGGTTGGAGATGAGCAGGGCACCGCCCCGTTTCCAGGGACGGCGCGGTGCGCCCTTTTCGTAATAGGTCTTACGTTTGAAAAAGATCAGCTCGAAGGGAATGGCGGAAAGGATCGCCACCCAACGGAAAAATTCGTAGATCATTGTCCCTCGGTGCTACCGTTTTTGCCGAGCCCTGCGATCGTGCGGGGGAAGAACAGTGACATCACGAACGCGGCAAGGCAGGTCACGGCGACCACCACGGGCAGCAGATGAATGGACTCAGTGTCCTTGAGTGTCACCAGAATGGGACCCGTCGCAATGCCTGCGGCAATGCCCTCAAAGAGTCCCTCTACGGCAAAGTACATCGAGGCGACGCTCGCGCCGCTCTTTTCAAACTCGCGCGCTGCGAGGTGAGAGGGTACGGTGTACGTCACCGAGAAGAAAGCGCCGATGGCAAAGGAGACGAAGATGCCGCCAAGGATCGCCACCAGGGTGAGTTGCAATTCGCTCATCGTGGCCGAAGCGCGGTTGCAGATGAACATCACGATCATACCGATCGTAAAGACCGTGAGAATGTAGCGGTAGGCCGTCCCGAAGCCGAAGCGCCGCACGATCTTGTTGTATACAAGGATCGTAAACGGAACGGGTGCAAAGGAGGAGGCCATGACCACGGTCATATTGAGGCCCGTGGAGGAGAACAACTCATTGATGCCGCCAAGGAACAACTGCAAACCGATGTTCACGACGGAAGCGGTCAGCATCCAGAAGATGAAGGAGCGGTTGCGGAAGGAGCAACACAGGGACTCGCCAAGTCCCAGTGTGCGCATTTCGAGTTCGGCGTCGGGGACGTTGGTGGGCTTTTCCTTCAAGAGGAAAAGGGGGATCATCATCGTCAGCGACAGCGGTAGGAAGAGGAGCGCTACCCAGCGGATATTGATGCCCATGCTGATAAACACGGGAATCAGGGCATAACCGAAAATGAAGTAGACCACGTCACACACCGACTTGACGTTGGAGAGGAATACCGTATCCTGCTCACTTGCCGTGACCTCGGAGAAGGTAGCGTAAAAGGTGAGCATCGTCAGGGTGTAGAAGGCGTAGAAGATGCAAAGGAGCGCGCCGAACCAGATCGTGTTGGCAAGCGACTCTCCTTGCGTCAAGGGGAAGAGGAAAAGCATGTATGCGATCACCATCGGCACAAAGCCAAGGACCAGAGAGGGACGGCGGCGTCCCCAACGCGTTTTCAGTTTATCCGTAAAGGAGGCAAGCGGCAGGTCAATGACACCGTCCATAATCTTGGCACAAAGAATCATCACACTCCAGACGGCGGCGATCACGAGATCGCGGTTCAGATACGTCCAAGATTCAATGTGCTCGTCAAAGCCGCCCGTGAGCAGGGCACTGCAAAGATAAGAACCCACGACCAGGTTGAGCATATTCACGCCCATACCCGAACAGCCGTACAGCAAGAGTTTCTTTCTGCTTGTGATCTTTTCCATGGTGTTTTTCTCCTTACTCAAAAAGCAAAATCAGATCGTAAACGGGGTTTTGCGTTGGAATGAGACAGGTTTCCACGTCGCCCGACTGCTCGCCTATTTTGTCGGCCAGTGCCGCGGCCGCTTCCTCGGTCACGTTTTGTCCGTAGAAAAGGGTCAGCACACTGCACTCGCGTTCTTTCAGCACGGTGCGGGCGGTGCACAGCACCACGTTTTCGATGCTGTCGGCGCTCTCCAGAATCTCGTCCTTGCAAAGCGCAAAATAATCGTTTTTCACGATGTATTTTTTGCCGTATTTGATGTTCTTGGTGGCGTGCACGATGGCGACCTCATAGGCGTTGGCGATCGTGTCGTTCACTTCGCGTACCACGCCGTGAATATCCTCGGCGTCGAAGTCGAGGATGGCCAGTGCCGCGTAGCATTCGGGGATCGAACGGCAGTTCAGCACCGTGATGCACGCGTCCTTGTAAAGACTGCCCGCCTGCATTGCGCTGAGGATCGAGTTGGAACTGTTGGGAAACACCAAAATGTCCTTTGCGCCGCCAAGCTTCCGAAACGCCTCGATAAACTCTCCCGACGAGGGGGCTTCACTGCTTTGGATCACCGCGTCGGCGCCCATTTGTGAGAGCATGGTCTGGAGCATGGCGTTGGGGGCGACCGCCACCACGGCGAATTTGCCCTCTCCCGCCGTTTCGGAGCACAGGATCTTCTGTGTGGCGGTGGCGTTTTGCACCGACATATTTTCGATCTTGAGCGAGAGAAACTCGCCATAACGGTGACAGTGCGCCAAGATCTGCTCGGGCGCGGCGGTATGGATATGGATCTTGACCTTGTCCAGTTCCAGTGAGGTCACCAGGGACTCACCAAGCCCTTGCAGATTGCTCACCAGCGCGGCATAGTCAAACGGCTCCGCGCCGTCGGTGAGTTGCAGGAGCAACTCGGTGCAATATCCAAGCGAAAAATCACTGTCGCGGTGGAAGGCGGTGTAGTCGATAACCGCGGGCGTGGGTGCGGCGACGGGTGCGTCGGCCTCCTCGCCGTCGAGGTACTTGCGTACACCCTCAAAGAAATAGACAAGACCTGCGCCGCCACTGTCCACCACACCTGCTTTTTTGAGAATGGGGAGCAAACGGGGCGTGTTTTCCAGAGATCTGTTCGCTTCCTTGAGGAACAGCGAGATCATATCGTTAATGGTGTGCAGTTCGTCAAGATCTGCGCGCACGGCCGCAGTCGCGTCACGCATCACGGTGAGGATCGTACCCTCCACGGGCTTGGAAACGGCGGCGTATGCGTGCTCACAGCCCGCTTCCAGTGCGCGGACAAAATCGGCGCAGTCCGCCTCGCTCACGTGATCCAGGCCCTCGGAGATCCCCTTGAAGAATTGCGAAAGGATCACGCCCGAGTTGCCGCGTGCGCCGAACACGGCGGCGTTGGCAAAACTGCGCGCCACGTTCGAGAGGGTGTCCGTGTGATCGCCGATCGAGTTCAGCCCGCCCCGCATCGTCATCACCATGTTCGTGCCCGTGTCGCCGTCGGGAACGGGGAATACGTTCAGGTCGTTGACAACGGCACAGTGCTTATCCAGATGGTGCACACCGTAACTGATCATATCCCGGTAAGCAGATCCGTTGATTGTTTTCATCATAAACTTTTTTGTCCTTACTCGCATTGTGCGATGGCCTTTGCCATCATGTCTTTTTCCGCGGAGCCGTCCTCGGAGAGCGGATCACCAAGGAAGTAGGCGCCGATCATACCGGGGCCGATGTTGGGGCCGTTGGAGGAATGCACCTCGGTCACCAGCACTTCGCGCGGGTGAAGTTCGTTTATGAGTCGCTCGCGCAGTGCTTCGGCAAACTCGGCTCGGTTGGAATGTGCGATCAGCACGTAACTGTTTTCTATATCCCGCGCCGCGAGTTGCACGTAGGAAACGGTGAGCGGCAGTGCCTTCTTTAAGCCCTTGGCCTTGGTCAGCACCGTCACGTAGCCGTCGGCGTTGCAGTCACCCATCGGCTTCACGCCTGCAAAACTACCCATAATGGCCTTGCCCGTGGAGATCCTGCCACGGCGTGCGATGTACATCAGGTCGTCGATGGGGCCCATCTGGTGTACACAGCGCTTGTGCGACTCCAGCCAGTCGATCACTTCCTGCATCGTCTTGCCCGATGCTTGCAACTCGTGGGCGTAAAGCACCAAAAGTCCCAGTGCGCCCGACATACGCAGGGAATCCAGCGTATAGATTTCGCAATCGGGGAACTCCGCGCGCACGCGCGCGGCCGCGCCCGCGGCCACGTCAAAGGTGGAACTGATGCGGGAGGAAAGCGAGATGCTCAAAATATCATAGCCCTGCCGTGCCCACTTGCAAAAGTATTCGTAATACTCTTCGGGGCTTGCGGGTGCAGTGGTCAGTTTCAGTTTCTTGTTGGAAAGCGCGGTGTAAAACTCATCGCGAGAGATGAGACTCCAGTCCAGCGCGGTGCGCAGATCGCGTCCGTCGCTGAAATGCACGTAGCCGTGTACGTAGTCGCGCACACCGAAACGCTCACGAAGTTCGGGGGAGAGATCGCAGGTCACGTCTGCCAGAATGATGTATGGTTTCATAAAAGTATCCTTTCCGCAACGCGCCCTCGTGCGCATGCGCGTACAGTAATATACGTATCACTCCGTCTATTATAGTACATAACGCGCATTTTGTCAATTTTTTTGTTTTTGACTCTCGGTGATCAGGGCAAGATACGTCTCGAAATACGGCTCGCGAATGGGCATCACGGGGTGCCGTAAATCATCGAAAATCAATACCATTGCAGGGGATATTTGATTATGACGGGCAGTAAAATAGTAGCGGATCAGTTTTCCCTCGGCGATCAGACGCCTCGCGGTTGCGTGATAATTGAAGTATGCCATCGTCGCTCCTTTTTTGCTTTATAGTATGATACGGTGTGAAAAAGGGCATACTTTTTTCAAAAAAGGAGGGGAACGGTATGATAGAACAGGATACGATCAAGTTACTGCGCGAGTGCGACGCAGGTATCAAAATGGGCGTGGCGTCGATCGAGGACGTAGCACCTTATACCAAAAACGGAGAGCTGAAAAAATTGCTGCTCGACTGCAAGGACAAACACGCGGTACTGGACAGAGAAGTGCAAGAGCAACTCGACCGTTACCGGGACGAGGGCAAGAATCCCAATCCCGTGGCCAAGGGAATGTCCTGGATGAAGACGGAAGTCAAAATGGCGATAGACCATTCGGATCACACGATTGCCGATCTGATGACGGACGGATGCAATATGGGCGTGAAATCGCTCAATCGCTATCTGAATCAGTACAAGGCGGCAGATGAGAAGTCCAAGGACATCACCAAGCGGCTGATCCGTTTGGAGGAAAAACTGGCCATCGACGTGCGAGGGTTCCTGTAAGAAACGGGCGCGGCAAGCCGCGCCCGTTTTTCGATTTTACCGCCCGTTTACAAAATACTAACGGGAGATCTATTGCAAAAATCGGGAACGTGTGGTATACTGTGAATCACAGAGTATAACATAGGAGGCGAGCATTCTTTATGTGGATCGTACCTTATCTGATACTGATCGCAAGTTTTGTGGCGCTCATCAAGGGTGCTGATTTTTTCGTGGAGGGCAGTAGCTCGATTGCCAAAAAACTCCGCATTCCCGACGTTATCGTGGGTCTTACCATCGTGGCGATGGGCACGAGTATGCCGGAGCTGGCGGCCAGCGTGTCTGCGGCGATCGGTGGCTCTACGGATATGGCCATCGGCAACGTGGTCGGCTCCAATTTGCTGAACATTTTGATCATTCTCGGCGTCAGCGCACTGATCATGCCGCCCGCCGTGGACAGGGCCCTTTTCAAGCGCGATATCCCCGTGATGCTTCTGACTGTCGTGATCCTGCCTGTGATGCTGCTCGTCGGCGGCAAGAACGCAGAAGGCCTGTATATGCTGAACTGGGTGTCGGGCGTGATCCTACTCGTGCTGTTCGTGGCGTATCTGTTTCTGACCGTTCGTTCCGCACTTGCGTATCGCCGTGCGCACCCCGAGCTTGCCGACGAGGGCGAGGAGATCAAGGTGTTGCCCTGGTGGAAGAGCATCGTGTTCACGCTTGGTGGCGCCGTACTGATCGTGCTGGGCGGCAATTTTGCCGTAGAATCCGCTACCGATATTGCCGTGAGTCTCGGCGTGAGTGAGCGTGTGATTGGCCTGACGGTCGTAGCGCTCGGCACTTCCTTGCCCGAACTGGTGACCTCCGCCGTTGCGGCACGTAAGGGCAACAGTGACATTGCCATTGGCAACGTGGTGGGCTCCAACATCTTCAACGTACTGCTCATTCTCGGCGTGACCACGCTGGTATGTCCCGTGCCCGCCGACGTGACGATGCTGATCGACCTGGTAGTTGTGTTGGCGGCCTCGGTGCTTTTTGCCGTGACCTCCTTCCTTGGCAAAAAGATCCGTCGTGTGGAGGGCGCTTCCTACCTTCTGTTTTACGCGATCTATCTCGTATACCTGTTTTTGAGATGAGCATCGATCGGTGCGCCAAACGGCGCACTGATTTTTTTATAAAATTTTTCGGTACGGGTTGTATTTTAATGGCAACTGTGATATAATGTTCCGTATAATGATTTCATATAACAATAGGAAGGAAACTGATGCATATCGTATTGCCTGTTCTTTTGCTTGTCGTCGGTTTTGCGGCACTGATCAAGGGTGCCGACTTTTTTGTAGATGGCAGTTGTGCCATTGCCAAGCGACTTCGCATTCCCGACATCGTGGTGGGTCTGACCATCGTGGCGATGGGCACGAGTGCTCCCGAACTTGCCGTCAGCGTTTCGGCCGCCATCGGTGGTTCAAGCGACATTGCCATCGGCAACGTGGTGGGCTCGAATATTCTCAACATTCTGATCATTCTGGGTCTTAGTGCCCTGATTCTCCCGCTTTGCGTGGACCGCTCCATGTTCAAGCGCGATATCCCCGTTTTGCTTCTCACCGCCGTGCTCTTGCCCGCGCTGATGTTGCTGGGCGGACGCGATGCGGACGGCAGATTCACGCTTGGCCGCATTTCGGGTGCGATCCTTGTCGTGCTGTTTATCGGTTACATTGCACTGACCGTGCGCCAGGCACTCGCCTACCGACGCGCCAATCCCGCGCCCGAAGGAGAAAGCGAACACACCGCGGTGATGCCGTGGTGGAAATGTGCACTCTTCACGCTGGGCGGCGGTGTGCTGATCGTGGTAGGCGGCAATATCTCCGTGGACGCCGCCACCGACATCGCACGCGAATTGCACATCGGTGAGGACGTGATCGGTCTGACCATTGTGGCACTCGGTACTTCGCTTCCCGAATTGATGACCTCCGTGGTGGCCGCGCGTAAGGGCAACAGTGATATTGCACTCGGCAACATCGTGGGCTCCAACATTTTCAACGTGCTCTTTATTCTCGGCACTTCTATGTTGATCCGTCCGATGGGCGCGGAGATGTTCAATCTTGTTGACCAGCTCGTGTTGCTTGTCGTGTCCGCTTATCTTGCTGTGACTGCCTTCACGGGCAAAAAACTCTCACGCATCGAGGGTGCCTCGTATCTTGTGCTTTACGCAGGATACATGGTATATCTGTTTATGCGCTGACACCGCGAAAAACCGTCCCGTTGGGGCGGTTTTTCTATTGACATGACCCAGAAAGTGTGATAAAATGAAAATATATCAACGAGAGGAGGAGATGTTATGAAGCAAACGAAATTGCTCACGCGCGCCTGTGTTTTGGTGCTGGTGCTGTTTTGTCTGTGGGTCTGCATCGCGTCTCTTGCTCCCGTGCACGGCGCCTCTCACGAATGCCGTGGAGAGCGGTGTGCTTTGTGCCTTGTCGTGTCTTCATGTGAGAAACTGCTTCGCCTTGTAGCACTGTTGCTTTGCGGTTTTGGGGCGGCGGTGCCCCTTGTGGCAAGCGCCCGCGCCTTTTCTCGCGCGCGGTGTGAAGTTGCGCCGTTTGTTACTCCTATTGACCTTCGCGTAAAACTCTTGAATTGAACGGGCAGCCGCACGGGAAAAGACGCGGAAATGCGTTGCCGCGAGGCGGTCGTGCTCGATTCCCGTGCGGCTACACCAAGGGAGAGGTCTGCCTTGCGGCAGGCCTCTTTGGCTGTGCTGTTCAAATCAGGAGTTTTATTTTTTGGAGGAAATGATGATAGAGATCAAGGGTATTACCAAGCAATTCCCGAACGAACGGGAGATTCGATATACGGATATGGTGTTCGAGCAGGGCAAGTCCTATATGCTGCTCGGCGCCTCGGGCTGCGGCAAATCCACGCTGCTCAATATGATCGCGGGGATCCTTTCGCCCGACGCGGGGGAGATCCTCATCGGCGGCGAGAGCATGACCGCCAAAACGCAAAAGGAGAAGGATGCCTTCCGCATCCGCCGCATCGGCTACGTGTTTCAGGATTTCAAGCTGATCCCCGAGATGACCGTGCTGGACAACATCAACATCCTGCGCCTTGAGCGCGTGGACACGAGCCGTGCCGACGAGACGCTGGAAAAGCTCGGCATGCTGGAGAAAAAGAATAAGAAAGTGAAGCATCTGTCGGGCGGCGAGAAGCAGCGCGTGGCCATCGCGCGTGCGATCGTCAAGATGCCCGATATCATTCTCGCGGACGAGCCCACGGGCAACCTCAATTTCGAGATCGGCGAGGCCGTGATCCGCGAACTTCTGGAGGTCTCGCGCGGCAAAACGCTGATCGCGGTGACGCACGACGAGCGCCTTGGCAAGTATTTTGACTGCACCGTGGATATGAACGTGATGACGGGAGGTGGTCTGTATGCTTAAATTCGCACTCAAGAATATGGCCATCAAGAAGGCAAAGATCGCGCTCATCCTGCTTTCCATCGTGATCTCGGCCTCGGTCGCCATTCTCGCCTACAACATTGCGGAGCAGGTGGACGATGGCTTCAAGAGCACCGCCGCCTACTACGATATGATCATCGGCCCCTCGGGCAGCTCCACGCAGCTTGCGATGAACACCATGTTCTTCACCGAGTCGCCGCTCGGCACGATCTCCTACGAGTACGTGGAGCAGCTGGAGAACGATCCGCGCATCAACCGTGTGGTCCCCTTCACGATGGGCGACTCCTACAACAGCGCCAAGATCGTGGGCACCGCGCCCGCCTTCCTTGACGGCAAGACGCTTTCGGACGGCGCGATGTTCGCACAGCCCTTTGAGGCGGTGGTGGGCTCTGCCGTGGCGGAAAAGTACGGACTTTCCGTGGGCGATCGCCTTGTCACCTCCCACGGACTTTCCGAGGGCGGTCACGCACACGAATCCACGCCGCTTGTGGTGGTCGGCATTCTCGATGCGACCAAAACGGCCTACGATAACGTGATCTTCACTGCGGTAGAAACGGTGTGGGCAACGCACGGACATAGCGGCGAGCACGAAGAAAGCGAGGAGCACGAGGAGCACGGTGAGATCTGTGCGATCTTGGTCAAGACCAAGAGTTTTAACTACTACAATCAGGTCAAGAACGAGTACGGCGCAAACGGTGCACTGTTGGTGATCAACCCCTCCGAGGTACTGCGCGAGGTGATGGAAAACGTGGATATGAGCGCCAAGATCGTGTATATTCTTTGCGTGATCATTCTCGTGATGAACATCTTTATCATCTCGGTCATCACCCTGCTCAATATGTACGACTCCAAAAAGGAGATCTCGCTGATGCGCCTTATTGGCATCGGTATGAATAAGATCAACCTGCTATACATCATACAAAACGGCATCATCGGCCTTGTGTCGACGCTCCTGGCCTTCGGTATGTCACGCCTGTGCCTTGTGCTGATGGGTGAGTTTGTGGCCTCGATGGGCATCGTGCTGAACGTAGGACGTATCTACCCGTTGGAGGGCGTCATTATGGCGGTGGTCTTCGTGATCAGCGTGCTTCCCACGGTGGTCTGCACGTTGCAAATGTCAAGAAAGGACGGAATCTCGGAATGATGCGACGCACACTTTGTCTTCTTTTGGTGCTGATCACCGTCGCGGGTCTGCTCGTCGGCTGCAACGACGGCGAGGCCAAGTTGCTCAGTTTTGCACAGGCGCAAAGCGTGGAGGAAATGGAGAGGTACGACGGAGAACTTGTGACCATTATCGGGTATATGTCCACACTCTCGCCCGTGTCGGGCAAGTTTATGTACCTGATGAATCTGCCCTACCAGAGCTGTCCCTTCTGCCTTCCCAATACCAATCAACTCTCCAATACGATGGCGGTGTACGCCAAGGACGAGTTCAAGTTCACCGACCGCGCGATCCGCGTGACGGGCGTGATGGAGTTCGGTGACTACACGGACGAGTTCGGCTATGAATACGGTTATCGTATCAAGGATGCAACGTACGAGATTCTGGATACCTCGGACATGAGCGAGGAGTTGCGCCTTTGGCAACAACTCGCCTCCACGGACGTGATCACCGAGGTCTACGAGATGTTCGATTATCTCAACTTCGTGTGCAACTGGGGCACCTATACCTCTGAGTTCGGCAGCGGCAAGGATTATCTCTACCCCCAGAATGCCCTGTACTTCCTGGATACCGACGGTGCGCAGTTCAATTACGGCCGCAAAGAGGGTTATTTCGCGGATATGATCGCCAAGATCGAGGCGGTGGATCCCGAAGCGTTTGACGAACTGGTGTCGATCATATCGGACGCCGAGGAACTGGCGGGCCAGGGCTATCGCGAACTGACGGCAGGAAAGTACACGATGGTGGACGAGTACAGCAAGGTGTTCGGCGACGGCCGCAAGCAGTACAAGATGGACGAGTCCGAGATGCTGTCGGACGGTATGACGAATATCTATAAACGCTTTTCCCAGTGGCTGACAAGCTGGGAGATCTGAAAAATGGCGAATCGCTTCGGCGAGTCGCCACTTTTTGCCATTACCTTGACAACGGGTGGCGTATTCGTTATAATATAGGGTATTGATCGCACTTTGGAAGGGAGGAGAAGCGGTGTGAAAAGAGTCATCAGAACGGCACTTGTGGATACGATCCCCGTCATGACGGGATATCTGGCGCTCGGCTTTGGCTTTGGCATCGTGCTCAAGGCCGCGGGTTACGGCATTCCTTACGCACTTTTGATGAGTGTGACCGTCTTTGCGGGTGCGATGCAGTACGTGGCAGTCGGTCTGCTGGCGGGCGGCGCGTCCTTTGTCACAGTGGCACTCACCACGCTGATGGTCAATATCAGGCACCTCTTTTACGGTATCTCCCTTTTGGATAAATATAAGGGAACGGGGTGGAAAAAACCCTATCTTGCCTTTGGCCTGACGGACGAGACTTACTCACTTGTCTGCCACGATAACGCCACCGTGCCGCCGGAGGACAAGCATCGCTACTACTTCTTCGTTACGCTGTTCGACCATCTTTACTGGATCACGGGCTGTGTGCTCGGCTCCCTTGCGGGTACACTCGTTAAATTCAACAGTGAGGGCATTGATTTCGTGCTGACCGCGCTCTTTATCACGATTTTCTTGGGGCAATGGCGCGAGAATAAGCAGCACGCATCGGCACTCATCGGCATGGTGGCGTCGGCTGTTTGTCTGCTTTTGTTCGGCGGTGACAGTTTTCTTCTCCCTGCGATGATCGTGATCGCGGTCGCACTATGCCCGATACGGGAGGGTGGCAAACATGAATGACACGCAAGCCCTGATCGCGATCGCGATCATTGCCGCCGTGACGGCACTGACCCGTTTCCTGCCCTTTCTTATTTTCGACAACGGCAAAAAAACGCCCCGCCTTGTCGAAAAATTGGGACGATTGCTTCCCCCCGCCGTGATGGGCATGCTGGTGGTATACTGCCTGAAGGACGTTAGTTTCACCGCGCTCTCCGGTTTTATGCCCGCTCTGATCTCGTGTGCGGTGACGGCGGCACTCTACCTGTGGCGGCGTAATACGTTGCTTGCCATTTTGGTGGGAACGGTATGCAATATGTTGCTCGTCCAGTTGGTGTTTTAACAAAAAAGCAGAGCGAATTTCGCTCTGCTTTTTTATTATTGCTGTAGCCGCACGGGAGTTAAACACAACCGCCTCTTGGCAACGTATTTCCGCGTCTTTTTTCGCGCCGCGCCTTGTAAAGTCCGCATTTTACTGCATCGCGTCACGGAAAAATCCATCAAAAATCCGTTTGCCGAGAGGTGCTCGCGCAAGACCGATTGCGTTTGACTTCCGTGCGTCTAAACGGTGCGTGTTTTTTTACTTTTTCTTGAAGCCGGGGTGCTTGCCGGGCAGATTAAAGGCGCGGCGCAGATCCATCAACTTTTCCATCTGGTTGTCGGGGATCTCCTTCACAGCGCCGAGCTGACGGGCGTAGAAGTTGATCTTGGCGTTGAACTCGACCTCTTCCATGGTGAAGCAGGCACGCTGAAGCGTGTTGCCCACCGTGAGAGCACCGTGGTTCTCCAGCAGGAAAGCATCGTGCTCCTGAATGTAAGGCATCAGGGAATCGGGGATCTCCATCGTGGAGGGCGTACCGTACGTGCAGGTAGGAACGTCACCGATGGTGAGCACGGCCTCGGGCAGAATGTACTCGTTCATCGGAACGCCTGCCACGGTAAAGGCGGTGGCAATGGGGGGATGTGCGTGCACCACGGCGTTCACGTCGGGGCGCTCGCGGTAGACTCTCATGTGCATCTTGATCTCGGAAGAGGGATTCAGTGTGCCCTCCAGCTTGTTGCCTTCGGCGTCTACCTTGATGATCATATCGGGCGTCATATATCCCTTGGAAACACCCGTGGGCGTGCAGTAGAACTCGTTTTCGCTGACCTTAACCGAGATATTGCCGTCGTTTGCGGCAACAAAGCCGAGGTCGTAGATCTTCTTGCCGATCTCGCAAATTTCCTGTTTGATCTGTTCGGGGGTCTTGTTCATATTCTTACGTCCTTTCGAAAGTAGTGTACGGGACAGGTTTTCTCGCAGTTTTATTATAGCAAAACACGTGCGGTTTTGCAATAGAAAAAAACGGCCACCTTAAAATAACGCATTTTTTGCTGTAAGCGACCGCGCAAACCCCTTTGGGAAGCCCCGATGTAAAAGGGCGAAAACGTAGTGTTTGTGCGGTATGCCACGGGAAAATTATCCCTGTTCCTCTATTGACATTCGCCCGCGCACGTGATATAATATAAACTAACTATAACACCGAAGGGAAGTGTTCGAAATGAACGAGATCCGTTTGCTCGGCAAAAAGATCCTTGTCGACAAGTCTCCCGTGCTTTTCAGCTATCAGCCGGGTGCGGATTGGCGTGAGCACTGGGTGCCGAAAAGCGGCACGTGGGAGTGCGACGGCGAGTATCTGATCGGCTACGAGCGAAAGAGTTGGTATGCCATGCTGTTCAGCCGTGAGCGCTTTGAGGACAACGTGATGTTCTCCTTTACGATCAAGGCAGACCCGCCCGCCACGCGCGACCTGAACGCCGTGATCTGTGCCAACTGGGACGAGGAAAAGGACGAGCTTGGCGAGTCCTACGTCTGCGGCCTGAACGGTTGGTACGAGCACAAGAGCGGTATCGAGCGCAGCGGCAGTTCCAATCTCTACTCCACCACATCGCTGTACAAGTATCAGACGGGCACCGAGGTGCGTATGACCTTCGGCTGTATCGATGGACAGTCCTTTATGATCGTGGATGATGAACTCATCACCGAGTTGGTCGATCCCCAGCCCATCAAGGGCGGACACGTCGGCTTCTCCGCGTATTGCACGAAACTCAAGATCAAGGACATTGAGGTCAGAAAAATTTACTGGGAAGAGTTCCTGCAGGAATACGACCCGGAATTTTAATTTGAATTTCATTTAAGAAAGGAAATAATGAACAATGAAGCAGTCAACCGACTTCCGTTACAACACCGGCGCGACCAAGGTGCCGTGGGCAGCAGTAGGCGAGAACTATAACGTTCACGACCTGATGGAGATCATTCGCTTCCTGATGCAGGGCGAGGGCAAGGCATACGACGATGCCATCACCGCCGTTTGGGAACAGGTCAAGAAGCTTGACGCTGTTGCAACCCCTCCCGGCAAGCTTTCCCTTGGCAAGCAGGTCACCGCAGCAGAGGAGGCGTGCAACGAGTACCTCGGCACCACCACTTCCACCTTCGTGACCAATGCAACCGCGGGCTTCGAGATCGCGTACAAGTATGCAAACCTCAAGGCCGGCGACGAGGTCATCGTGCCTGCTATCACGTTCGTTGCTACCATGGCATATCCTCTTGCCATCGGCTGCAAGCTCGTTTTTGCTGATGTCGATCCCAGAACCATCAACATGGATCCTGCCGACGTTGCCAAGAAGATCACCCCCAACACCAAGATGATCGTTCCCGTACATATCGGCGGTTACCCCGTTGACATGGATCCCATCATGGAACTGGCTCGCAAGAACAACATTCTTGTTCTGGAGGACGCCGCTCACGCATTCGGCGCTATGTACAAGGGCCGCAAGATCGGCACCATCGGCGATTTCGCTGCATTCTCCATGCACGAGGTTAAGAACATCACCTCCTTCGGCGAGGGCGGTATCGCTACTACTACGATCCCCGGCTTTGGCGACGAGATGAAGAGAGCACGCTTCCTGGGCCTGGATTTCTCCTGCCCCATCAAGGATTGGCTCTACAACATCACGCCCATTCAGGGTAAGGAGAAGCCCTTCGTGGCAGGCAACTACTCCACCACCGAGATCCAGGGCCTCGGCCTTCGTCTGCAGGTCGCACGTAACGAGGAAATCATCGAGACCAGAAGAAACGCCGCTGCTTACCTCAACGAGCGCTTCAAGGCCTGCGATGCCATCATTCCTCAGTGCCTCGGCAACGACGAGATCAAGCCCACCTTCCACCTCTACCTGCTCCAGATCGATCCTGCCAAGGCAGGCGGCGACATCCAGGTCCTGAAGAAGAAGCTCGAGGCAAAGGGCGTTACGCAGATCGCTCACTTCGGTCCTCTCTACCGCTTCAAGGTCGTGGCTGATATGGGCTATGACTCCGACGAGATCGCAAAGACCTGCCCTGTTTGCGAGGAGGTCTTCTACAAGCGCTTCACTCACCTGCCTCTGTACGGTCTCTCCGACGAGCAGCTGGAGTACATGGCTGACGCCGTGCTCGAGTCTGTTGCCGAGATGCAGGCAGGCAAGTAATTTACGGAAGGAATATTTCTTATGAAAAAGGTAAAATGGGGCGTGATCGGCTGCGGCGGTATCGCTGACAGACGTACGATCCCCGGCATGATGCTCTCCGACGAGGTGGAGCTCGTTGCCGTGATGGACGCTAATATGGAGGCCGCACAGCGCGTCAAGGAAAAGTACGGCGCAAAGTATGCCTTCGATAAGGAGGAGGACCTGCTCGCGCTTGATGAGGTCGAGTGCGTGTATATCGCTTCTCCCGTGTTCTGCCACAAGAAGCAGGCAGAGCTTGCCGCTAAGGCAAAGAAGCACATTCTGATCGAGAAGCCCGTGGGTCTTACTGCCGCCGAGGCAGAGGAGATCGCCGCCATTTGTGAGGCGGAGGGCGTCAAGCTCGGCGTTGGCTTTATGATGCGCTTCCACGCCTGGCACCAAAAGATTAAGGAGCTGATTGCTTCGGGTATGATCGGTGAGGTCGTATCCTGCCGCTCCCAGTTCACCTGCTGGTATCCCGAAATGCCCGGCGTATGGCGCCAGGAGGCAAAGCTTTCGGGCGGCGGTGCTATGATGGACCTTGGCGTGCACTGCGTTGACCTGATCCGCTATATCACGGGTCTTGAGGCGACCGAGGCCGCAGGTCTTTGCGGCAACCAGGTCTTCAAGTATAACGTGGAGGACGCGGGCTGTGTGATCTTCCGCCTGGAGAACGGCGCGACCGCTTACGTGGATGCGAACTTCAATATGCCAGACGCTGCTGCAAAGAGCAAGCTCGAGTTCTACGGAACCAGAGGCAGCATCTTCGCACAGGGTACGCTTTCTCAGTCCGAGAAGGGCAGCGTGGTTAAGATCCTTTGCGGAGATGATAGCGTTGCATACGATGCATCGCAGAACCGCAACGAGGTCAAGCCTCTTGAGATCGAGGTCGATACCGACGGCAATATGTACACCAAGGAAATTGAGGCATTCGGTCGCGCCGTGCGCGGCGAGTGCGAGGTTCCCGTTACGGCCGCTGACGGCATTATGTCGCAGAAGGTCGTGGAGGCCGCTTACAAGAGCAGCAACACGGGTAGCTACGTCAAATTCTGATCAGATCAACAAAGCCCGTTCAAAAGATCGGGCTTTGTTTTTTTGTAACAGAAAACCACGCGATAGTCGCGTGGTTCAGTAGAGGTTAACCGATGAGAAGAAATCCTCCGTTGTGATATAATGAGTTTGACCTGCCAGTCAAAACTAAAAAACACAACGGAGGATTTATCTATGAAAGA
>JAZSGQ010000099.1:0-9278 GCA_045532805.1 Eubacteriales bacterium | reverse complement strand
CTCGGTAGCCATACGAGAACGAACAACGATTGCATCACAGTCGGTGTGATCTGTTTACGCACACCAAGCCCCTCCCTTGTAAGGGAGGGGGGACCACCGAAGGTGGTGGGCGGGTAGCCCTATCCTTCTTCTATCCCCAGTCTCGTCAAAATCTCCTCGCACACGCCCTTGAAATTGTGTCGTATGCTTTCGTTGGAGAATCGCAATACGCCGATGCCCAAAGACGCCAAAATCGCATCTCTTTTCGCATCATTTTCCCTATGCTCGGCATCTGTGTGCTGTAAGCCGTCCACTTCTATGGCAAGTTTTGATTGAGGAATATAAAAATCCACAATATAATTCGCAATATTTTTCTGCCGTTTCACACGCATCGGCAAATGGCACAAGCAATCATACCACAAATGCTTCTCTTCGGGCGTCATATTGCGGCGAAGCGCTCTGGCAAAGGGTATCAACCCTTTCTCATACGGATACATCTTTGTATCACTGCGCACGCAGTGCGCCACACGCCCCCAGATCCGTCCGCTCAAAGGTCAGCGGCGTTACGGAAATGAACCCTGCGCGCACGGCGGAAATATCCACGTCGAGATCGGGATCGGTCCACGGGTTCGGCTCGCCCTCCTGGTGATACATATCCTCCCCGTCGTACACAAAACGGTCGGTGTAATACATACCGCCCTGGCGCGTAAGAGCAAAGCCGCGAGGCGTAGGCGGCACGTTCACGTTGTACAGTGAGCCAAATTCATACAACCGCCGCTCCCCGATATAGTTCCACACGGCCTCTAAATGCGCCACAGTGTCCAGATACGTGGGGACGTCGCCCGAGAGAGCCAGCCCCTTGACACCGTGCTTTGCGGCCTCAAAAATTGCCCCACACGTGCCCGAGTAGGCAATATCGTGTCCGAGGTTGTAACCGCGGTTGATGCCCGAGAACACCAGGTCATAGCCGCCGCCAAGACCCACACAGCCAAACCGCACGCAATCGGCGGGGCTTGAGTCCATGGCATACGCCTTTATGCCGTCCGCAAACGGCACCTCACGGATCTTCACCGCGTGGTAGATCTCGATCGCCTGTGAGCGGCCGCTCTGCTCCACCGCGGGCGCGACCACCGTCACCTCGCCAAGCGTTGCGGCAAAGCGCGCAAGCGCGGCGAGCGCGGGCGACTGAATGCCGTCGTCATTCGTTACCAGAATTCTCATAACCAACCCTCGTTGTTTGCCTTGTATTCCCCAAGACGCGCGTCGGCCTCGGCCACAAGCGCTTCCATTTCCTTTTTATCGTACACCGTGGCACCCGCCGCACAGGCGTGACCGCCACCGTGATAGCGCTCGGCGATCTCACTCACCGTCACAAAGCGCGAGCGCAGACGCACGCGGATCGAGCCGTCGGCGTTGTCGATGAACGCAAGCCAGATGAGCGATCCCTTGATCGACTCCATATAGGACACCGACGCCGAGGCCTCCTCCTGCGTGAGCGAAAATTGCTCTTGCATCTTCTTATCCACGTACAAATACGCCACCCCGTTCTGGGACATTTGCATATTTTCGTACACGTACGCCTGGAATTTGAGCGTGTGAAACTCCTTCATATACAGCTCGGCATACAACTTGTCCGTGTCGATGCCAACGTCCAGCAGCATGCCCGCCAGACGCATCGTGTCGCCCGATACCTCGCGGAAACGGAAGCGTCCCGAGTCGGTCACCATGCCCGTGTAGATATAGGTCGCGGCGGTGCTGTCGATCTTCAGTTCGTCACGGAACGTGGCGTAAAAATCCGCCACCATCTCGCACGTGGACGAGCGATGCTCCTCCACCCACGCAAGATCGCCGTAAGGGTCTACGGGAATGTGATGGTCGATCTTCACAAGCTCGCGACAAAGCTGATAACGGGGGTTGGAAATGCGATCCGTGGTCGCCGTATCCAACACAACGCCAAGTGCCTCGGCGTAAAACTCGGGCTCGGTGTCCGCGTCCTCCTCACCAAGGAATTTGGTATAATCCGCATAGTCGCAGTTGATCACGCGCACGTCCTTTTCGGGGTACGTGAGGCGCAACAACTTGCAAAGGCCCTTGGTGGAGCCCACTGCGTCCCCGTCGGGGCGCTTATGGCGGAACAAAATGATGCGGTCATAGGCCTTGATCTTATCAAGAATGGCCTGTTTGATTTCAAGATTCATCGGTCTGCCTCCGTGATTGCATACAGGTCCGCGAGAAGTCGCTCGGCCTCGGCACGGTCGCGCAGTGTCGCACCGCTTGCCTTTTCGTGTCCGCCGCCGCCGTACTTCACGGCCACCCTGTTGATATTATACCGCGACGAGCGCAATTCACACAGCACGCCATCCTCGGTCTCGGTAAAGTTTGCCCAGATATCCACGCCGCGGATCTCGGACATGACGCCCACCATGCCGCGCGAGATGGTGAAGGTGTCGGCGCCACTCTCGGCGGCCTCCTCCTTCGTGGTATAGATGTACGCCACACGGTAGGGTGTGGTGTTGATTTTCAAGGTAAAGCGCGCACGCAACTGAATGTGCGCAAGATCGTCCGCATACAGATTGCGGTAGATGTCGGCGGTGTCAAAGCCGCGCTCCAACAAAAACGCCGCACGGCGGTGCGTGTCGGACGTAGTGGAATCGTAGCGGAAGCGCCCCGAGTCCGTGACCATACCCGTATACAACAGTTTTGCCGCCTTTTTCGACACCGTCAGGCCACATTCCATAGCCATTGCGGCCACAAGTGCACAGCAACTCTCCGCGCTCGTGTCGGTCAGTTCTACCTCGCAGATCTTCTCGCAGAAGATGTGATGGTCGATGCGTGCCGTGGCCGAGGCCATACGGTAGCGCTCGTCGGAAATGAGCGAAGCCGCCGAGGTGTCCAGCACCAGTGCCAGCGCCCCTTCGTATTGCTCGTCGCGCACCTCGTCCATCGGACACTCTGCCATAAAGGCATAGCGCGGCGTCATATCGCCCACCGCCAAGATCTCTTTTCCGGGGTAGGTGTCCTTCAGGATCTCCAGGAGCCCTAATTGCGCGCCCAGCGCGTCCCCGTCGGGATTCTTGTGTCGGTGCAGGATCACACGCGGATAGCGCTCGATCAGCGCCACGATTTTTTCAAACATACTTTTCTATCCTCACAAAAATTATTTTCACAGATATAGCGGGGCACCCCGCCCCTATCCGCCTCTTTCACGGGAGGCCAATGGGCGCGATGTCCGCACAAACCCGTCGGCGGGTAGCCCTTTACCCCACCAATGCCTCGATCTGTCGCATGATCATCTCATTCGCCACGGGGTTCTTGCCACCCTCGGGCACAATGATGTCGGCATACTTCTTACTCGGCTCCACAAACGCCTCGTGCATGGGCTTGACGGTGCCGAGATACTGCGACACCACACTCTCCAGTGAGCGTCCGCGCTCGCGCACGTCGCGCATAAGACGCCGCAAAATGCGCACGTCCGCATCGGTGTCAACAAAGATCTTCATATCCAACCGCTCGCGTAAGAGCGCGTTTTCAAAAATGAGGATCCCCTCCAAGACAATGACCTCGGTGGGCACCACGTGCCGCGTCCGCTCGGATCTGTCGTGAACGGTATAATCGTAAACGGGTACGTCCACCGCCTCGCCGCGCGTCAGCGCGTCCAGGTGCGTAAGGAGCAGTGCCGTGTCAAAGGCGTCGGGGTGATCGTAGTTCATTCTGGCGCGTTCCTCAATGGGAATATCGCGCTGTGCCCTGTAATAATCGTCGTGCCGAAGCATCGAGATGCGCTCACCAAAGCGCGCCGCGATATTCTCCGCCAGTGTCGTTTTGCCACTGCCCGAGCCCCCCGCAATACCGATAACCATTCGTTTTTTCATACCGTTCCCGTCCTTTTCATTTGCGCCGCAAGGCGCAACATCGTTGATGCGAAGCATCACATCATTTGCGCGAAGCGCAACATCGTCCCGTATCAAACCACCACGTCGAAAATGAGCCGCGGCTTTTCCACAGGCACGTCACTAAAGCACAGCGCGCCCGTGAGCATCTGCTCTGCGGCGTCCAGCGTGTCCTCGCGCTCGGTGTAAAGCGTGGCGATACACTCGCCTTTTTTCACCCCGTCCGAGGGCTTTTTGTGCAGTACGATACCCGCACGCATATCGATCACATCGTCTTTTGTCTGTCTGCCCGCGCCTAAGATCATTGCGGCCGTGCCGATCGCCTCGGCGTTGCAGGAGCCGATATACCCGTCACGCGCGCTCCTCACCTCGCGCACGTAGCGCGCCGTACCAAAGCGCGCGGGCTCGCGCGCAAACGTCACGTCACCGCCCTGCTCGGCGATCCATTCACAGAATTTTTCAAACGCCGCGCCCGATTCCAGCGCGTGCAATACGCGCGCGCGTGCGTCCTCGCGCGTAAGCGCGCAGGAGCGCTCCACCATCAAGGTGGCAAGCGTCACGCACACTTCACCAAGATCCGCAGGGCCGCCGCCGCGCAATACCTCAATCGCCTCGCACACTTCCAGTGCGTTGCCAATGGCGTGCCCGAGGGGCAGATCCATATTGCTGATGAGCGCCGCCGTGCGTCTGCCGTGCGCCGCACCGATCTTCACCATCATTTCGGCAAGAGAGCGCGCCATTT
Source organism: Eubacteriales bacterium (assembly GCA_045532805.1). Lineage (GTDB taxonomy): Bacteria > Bacillota > Clostridia > Oscillospirales > CAG-272 > Firm-07. The sequence goes on along the minus strand of JAZSGQ010000099.1, from coordinate 4,667 downwards.
CGGGCGTCTGCATAAACGCACCCGAGCCGCACTTCACGTCCAGTACGATGGACTTCGTGCCCGCCGCCAATTTCTTGCTCATGATCGAGGACGCGATCAAGGGGATCGAATCCACCGTGGCCGTCACGTCGCGCAACGCATACAACTTTTTGTCCGCGGGCGCGAGATCCGCGCTCTGTCCGATCACGGCGATGCCGCAACGCGCCACCTGATCTTCAAACTGCGCAGGGGTAAGCGATGTCGCAAAACCCGCAAAGGACTCCAGTTTGTCCACCGTACCGCCCGTGTGCCCGAGGCCCCTGCCGCTCATTTTGGCCACAATGCCGCCGCAAGCGGCCACCGTGGGCGCGACAATGAGCGTGGTCTTGTCGCCCACGCCGCCCGTGGAATGCTTATCCACACTGCGCTCGCCAAAGGCGGCAAGCGACACCGTGTCGCCCGAATGCGCCATCGCGTCGGTGAGATCGAAGATCTCTTCGTCCGTCATACCGCGAAACCACACGGCCATGAGGAACGCCGACATCTGATAGTCGGGGATCTCTCCCGCCGTGTAAGCGGTGATCATGTCACGGATCTCGGCACCCGTGAGCGCCTCGCCGTGCTTCTTTTTCTCAATGATATCGTACATTCTCATACGTTCACCTCAAAGATCGAAACGGTAGGGCAACAGTTCTCCCAGCGTCACGATCTTCACTTCCCCGCCCCCCGCAAGAATCACGGGGAGCGTGTCGTCGCAGAACTCCGCGAGCATCTGGCGACACACACCGCAGGGCGCGCAAAGCCCCGTGGGTGCCGCGGACGCGGCACCGCCCACGATAGCGATAGCCGCAAAGTCGCGCTCACCCGCGTGCACCGCCGTCTGGAGCGCCACGCGCTCCGCGCAAACGGTGGGCGTAAAGGAAGCACTTTCAATATTCGCACCCGTGTAGCATTTGCCGTCCTTCGTGAGCAGTGCCGCCCCCACGGCAAAGTGCGAGTAGGGTGCATAACTGCGCTCGCGCGCCTCGATAGCACGCGCCACAAGCAGATCCACGGTCCCATTTGTCAGCATATCAGCACCCGTTTCACCTTTCCGCACCGTCAAGGAGCCCCAGCACAATGTTCGCCACGTTGTCGAAGCCGTCCAGCGTGCCAAGATCCTCGGGCACAACGTCACGGCCGTAGATGAGCAACGGCACGTTCTCACGTGTGTGATCGGTGCTCTCGTCCGCAGGGTCACAACCGTGATCGGCGGTGATCATCACCACGTCCCCGTCACCAAGGCGCGCCAAAAAGTCGCAAAGCCACGTGTCAAACGCGTTGAGGGCACGTGCGTATCCCACCGCGTCCTGGCGGTGTCCGTACAGCATATCAAAATCCACGAGATTGACAAAGCAAAGGCCGTGGAAGTCGCGCGCGGCAAGCGCGGCGGTCACCTCCATGCCCTCGGCGTTGCCGTGCGTGGGGTGGGTCTCGGTGATGCCCTTCATAGCAAAAATATCCCCGATCTTGCCCACGCCGATCACGTCAAGCCCCGCGCCCTTCAGCACGTCCAGTGCCGTGTCCGCAGGGGGCAGAAGCGAGAAGTCTCGGCGGTTCGGCGTGCGGTAGAAGTTGCCCTTTTCTCCCGCAAACGGGCGCGCGATCACACGGCCCACGCCGTGCTCTCCCACGAGAAGCGAACGCGCCACCTCGCAGATGCGATACAGCTCCTCGGTGGGCACCACGTCCTCGTGCGCCGCGATCTGGAACACACTGTCCGCCGAGGTGTAGACAATGAGTTTGCCCGTCTCCACGTGCTCCGCGCCATAGTCGCGGATCACGTCCGTGCCCGAGTAGGGCAGATTGCAAAGCGTGCCGCGTCCCACGGCCGCCTCAAACGCAGAGATGACCTCGGGCGGAAAGCCCTCGGGGTAGGTGGGCATGGGGGTGTTCGACACAAGCCCCGCCAATTCCCAGTGCCCCGTGGTGGTGTCCTTGCCACGGCTCTTCTCGGCAAGGCGCGCAAACGCCGCGCGCGGCGCGGGCGCGGCGGCGACCGCCTCCACACCTGCGATGTTGCCAAGTCCCAGGGAAATCAGGGTCGGCACGTGCAGTTCGCCCGTTTTCGCTACGCTTGCCAGCGTGTTCGCGCAGGCGTCCCCGAACTCGGCGGCATCGCGTGCCGCACCGATTCCAAAGGAATCCAGCACGATCAAAAAAACGCGCTTCATCTTACATCGAGATCGCCACGTTCAGCGCGATCTGCATCATATCGGTAAAGGTATTCTGCCTTGCGTCTGCGTCCAGTGCCTCGCCACGCAGAATGTGGTCGGACACGGTACAAATAGCCAGTGCGCGCTTACCTGCGGCGGCGGCGTTCATATACAGTGCCGCGGCCTCCATCTCCACGCCGAGCACGCCCATCTTGTACCAGCCCTCGTTAAACTTCGGGTTGGCGTTGTAGAACACGTCGGAGGAGAGCAGATTGCCCACGCGATAGCGCACGCCCAGTGCCTCGGCCTCGTCCACGGCGCGGCGGATCATCTCGAAATCACCGATGGGAGCAAAGTTGCCGCCAAGGCCGTACTGCTCCTGGTAGCAGGAGTTGGTGCAAGCACCCTGGCCGATGATGATATCGCGCAACTGCACGTCGTCGGCAAGTCCCCCTGCCGAGCCGATGCGAATGATGTTCTCCACACCGAAAAAGTTGTACAGTTCGTAGGAATAAATGCCGATCGAGGGCATACCCATGCCACTCGCCATCACGGAAACAGGAACGCCTCGCCAGGTGCCCGTATAGCCCTGAATACCGCGCACGTTGTTCACAAGGCGCGCGTTCTCCAGGAAATTCTCCGCCACGAATTTGGAGCGCAGGGGGTCACCGGGCATCAGTACGGTCTTGCCGAAATCGGCAGAGGTCGCTTTAATATGGGGGGTGTGTTGATTGCTCATATCAGTACCCTTGTCCTTTCTCGTTCTTTGCGATCTTGACGATGCGGGAGGTGCCAAGGCGCGTCGCACCCAGCGCGAGGAACTCCTCGGCGTCGGAAAGCGAAGCGATACCGCCCGCCGCCTTGATCTGTACGTGCTTTTCTACGTGCTCGGCAAACAGCGCCACGTCGTGCGGCGTCGCACCTGCGGTGGAAAAGCCCGTGGAGGTCTTGATAAAGTCCGCACCCGAGGCGCTCACCAGCTTACACATCTTGATCTTCTCCTCGTCGGTGAGCAGGCAGGTCTCGATGATGACCTTGAGGATCTTGCCGCCGCACGCGGCCTTGATCTCGCGCATCTCGGCAAGGATCTCGTCAAAGCGGCCCGCCTTGAGGTGGCCGATGTTGATGACCATGTCGATCTCGTCCGCGCCGTTGGCCACGGCGTCGCGCGTTTCAAATACCTTCACGGCCGTGGTGTTGTAGCCGTTGGGGAAGCCGATCACGGTGCAGATGGCGAGTTTGTCGCCCACGTAGTCCTTGGCCTCCTTGACGAGCGCGGGGGGAATGCACACCGATGCGGTGCCGAACTTGATACCGTCGTCGCAGATCGCCTTGATGTCCTCAAAGGTCGCGCCCTGCGCGAGCAGGGTGTGGTCACACTTGGAAAGAATGTTCTTAAGATCCATAGTTTTTATCCTCACTTTCTTACGATGTCTTGTAATTTGATGCGCTGACGCCAGCATTTGTGGCACATCGCAATATAACTTTCGTTGCCGCCCAGCATCACCTGATCGCCCGTGGTGACGATGCGGCCGTCCGAGATGCGCGCGTTCACAGTCGCCTTCGCGCCGCAATCGCAAATGGTCTTGATCTCCGCGATCGAATCCGCTACTTCAAACAGGCGCTTACTGCCCGTGAACAGATGGCAAAGGAAATCGGTACGCAGGCCAAAGCAAAGCACGGGAATGTTGCGCTCGTCCACCACGCGGCGCAACGCGTCCACGTGCGCTTCGGTGAAGAACTGGCACTCGTCCGCAATGATCACGTCCACGCGCTCGCCCATTTCCACAAAGCGGGCAAAAAGATCCTCGTCCGCGCGCACCGTGTCGCACTCGGCGGCAAGGCCGATGCGGGAGCGCACGGCGTTTGCGCCGTCGCGGTCGTCCAGTGCGGGCTTGATGAGCCACACGCGCATACCGCGCTCCTCGTAGTTGAATTTGGTGATGTGCGCCTGCGCCGTTTTCGACGAGCCCATCGCGCCGTATTTGAAATAGAGTTTTGCCATATCTCTGCCTCCTCGCGCGCGAGCGACGCGCACGCATATATAATCATTATATATTCTAACATGGAAAGTGCAAAAAAGTAAAGAGGTTTTTTGACATTTTGTAACCCCACGCGAAAAAACAAAAAAAATTGCGTCACCCACTTGACAACGCGCCGCGAATGTGATATGATAGATAGGCAGTTTTGAAAAAGTCCCGATGCGGGTGTAGTTCAATGGTAGAATTCCAGCCTTCCAAGCTGGCCGCGTGGGTTCGATTCCCATCACCCGCTCCATTGTACGCGCCTTTAGCTCAGTTGGATAGAGCAACTGCCTTCTAAGCAGTAGGCCGAGGGTTCGAGTCCCCCAAGGCGCGCCATTTTTCAAACTCTTATATGGTGAGTGTAGCTCAGTTGGTTAGAGCGCCAGGTTGTGGCCCTGGAGGTCGTGGGTTCGACTCCCATCACCCACCCCAGAAAAAGAGCACCCCGTGCCGATCGGCACGGGGTGCT
>JAZSGQ010000005.1:0-15279 GCA_045532805.1 Eubacteriales bacterium | reverse complement strand
AGGAGGCCCTGGATGCGGCGATTGACGCACATTGCAGAGAATACAAGGACGCCATTTACTGCATCGGCGCCGCGGTGGGACCGCACCCCTTCCCGATGATGGTGCGCGATTTCCAGAGCGTTGTGGGCATTGAGGCAAGAGAGCAGTTCCTGGGGCTGACGGGTGAACTGCCCGACGCGGTGGTCGCGTGCGTGGGCGGCGGCTCCAACGCGATGGGTATGTTCTCGGGCTTTCTCAACGATCCCGTGGATATTTACGGCATCGAGCCGCTTGGCAAGGGAACGACGTTGGGTGACCACGCCGCCAGTCTTCAGTACGGCGAAGAGGGCGTGATGCACGGCTTTAACAGTCTGATGCTCAAGGACGAGAACGGTGAGCCCGCTCCCGTGTATTCCGTGGCGAGCGGTCTGGACTATCCTTCCTCGGGTCCCGAGCACGCCTTTTTGCACGATCTCGGTCGCGTGAAGTATGACGTGATCGGTGACGACGACACCATCGACGCTTTCTTCGAGTTGTCGCGTATGGAGGGTATCATTCCCGCCATTGAGAGCGCGCACGCCGTGGCATACGGTATCAAACTGGCAAAGCAAATGGGCAGGGGATCAGTGCTCATTTGTCTGTCGGGCCGTGGCGACAAGGATATGGACTATATCCTCTCGAAATACGGCATTCGCTAATAGAAAAAGAGCCGTGCGGGATCGCACGGCTCTTTACTTTTTTGTCGCACCGTGTTATAATGAGGAATGAAATCATCTTCAAGGAGCGTTTTATGCTGACAAAAGAGCTACATCACGCGTACGAGAATATCCTGATCGAGGAGTTACAGGTCGCGATGGGCTGTACCGAGCCGATCGCCATTGCCTATGCGGCGGCGATTTTGGCCGACGCGCTGGGTGCCGCACCCGACAAGGTGCACGTGGCCTTGAGCGGTAATATCATCAAGAACGTCAAAAGCGTGATCGTACCCGCTACGGGCGGTATGCACGGCATTGAGGCCGCCATTGCGGCGGGGATCGTATCGGGCAGATACGAGGAGCGTCTGGCACTTCTTTCAGTGCTTGGCGAGGAGGACCGAGTGCGTATCACGGCACTGCTTGACGCGTGCGCGATCGAGATCGAGGAACTCCAGACCGAGTGCACGTTTGACCTTCTCCTGGAGGGCGAATGTAAAAAACACCGCGCAACGGTGCGAATTACAGGGCATCACACGAATCTCATAGAGGTCACGCGTGACGGTGAGAACGTGACGGAAACGTATGCTACCGAGGAGACGGACGTGCTGCACGGCGAACACGTGGAGTATGCGTTGCTCAACGTGTCGGACATCGTGGCATTTGCCGAGGAAAACGATCTTGTACGACTGCGCCCGTATCTTGCGCGGCAGATCGAAATGAATATGGCGATTGCCAACGAGGGACTGACCAACACCTACGGTGCGTCGATCGGCAAACTGCTCTACCGAGAGGGTACGGCCTCTCTGCGTGATCGCGCGAGGGGTTACGCCGCCGCGGGCTCGGATGCGCGCATGAGCGGCTCGGAATTCCCCGTGTGTATTCTCTCGGGCAGTGGTAACCAAGGTATCACCGCTTCGGTCCCTGTGATCGTGTACGCAAGAGAGTTGGGTGTGAGTGAGGAAGATATGATGCGCGCACTGCTGGTGGCGGATCTGATCACCGTGCACCAGAAAACGGGCATCGGCTGTCTTTCCGCGTACTGCGGCGCGATCAGCGCAGGGTGCGGTGCGGGTGCAGGTATCTGCTATCTGTACGGCGGGCGCTTTTATGAGATCGCGCACACGCTGGTCAATGCGGTGGCGATCCTCTCGGGCACGATCTGCGACGGTGCCAAGCCCTCGTGCGCGGCCAAGATCGCCATGGCGGTCGAGGCGGGTATTATGGGCTATGAAATGGCGAAGAGCGGCAGACAGTTCTACGGCGGTGACGGCATTGTCACCAAGGGCGTGGAAAACACCATTCGCAACGTCGGTCGCCTAGCGCGCGACGGCATGAGCGAGACTGACAAAGAGATCATACGCATTATGCTCCAAAAAGCATAAAAAACACCCCGTCACGGCACTTATTGCCGTGACGGGGTTCTTTTTACAGGTTGTGGATCTTCATCTTGCGTGCGATGAGGGTGAGTACAAGCATGATGATGTAGAGCGAGCCAATCACGATAAAGATGGAACTCCAGCCGAATTCGCGCTTCATGAAGCCGAACAGCGCGGACTGTGCACCTGCACCCATATAGACCGACCAGTCCAGCACACCCACAACGGTAGCGGCAAAGGCGCGTCCGCCGATATCGCCTGCGATCGCCCAGATCACGCCCGTGACCATGCTTGACATACCGAGCAAGAGGAGCATCGCGGAGGCGGCACCCTGATTTTTGATGAAGGGGAAGGCCAGCATACCGAAGAAGGTCACGATCGAGGCGATCACGAGGATCGGCTCACGCTTGCCCTTCAGCAGTTTATCGCTGATGAGCGGGAACAGGAACATTGCCGCGGCTTGGCCGAGCGGCAACAGGATCGTACTGATGATGCCCTCCTTGATCGACATATCGAGCGCGTCCTGAAAATAGGTCGGGATCCAAGTGATCAGACCGTAGCGGCCCACGCCCGCGATCGCGGAAATGAGGCAGAACAGAATCATTTTGGGCTCGGAAAAGAGCATTTTGTAAGGGTAGAAGAAGCCGTGCGACTTGATCTTCTCGGCAAGCTCCGCATCGCGTGCACTGCTCTCGTCTGCCTCGGTGAAGGGAGCGAGCCCTACGGCCTCGGGGCGCTCCTTGAAAAAGAAGAAGAACGCGATCAGCATCAAGAGCATCGGGATCATCGGGAAGCGGAAGGCGGCGCGCCAGCCCCATTCGGGATTCAGATCAAGGCAAAGCAGTACGGTCAGGTATGTCACGACCTGTGCAAGTCCCGAGAAGGCGGTGGTAAGACCCGTGGAGAAGCCGCGCTCGCGCCTCGGCCACCACGTGTTGAGCACGCCAAGACCGTTGGACCAGACCATCGACTGGAACACGCCGTTCAGGCCCCAAAGGACGGCGATCACGCCGATCGAGTGCTGGAAGGAAATGATCACGTTGAGCACGGCGGAGCAGACGATGGAGATCATCATCAGCCGCTTGTAGCCAAAGAGGGCACCGAGTCGGCCGCTCACCAGCTGACCGAAGCCGTAGCACCACAGCAGTGCCGCAGAGACCACGCCGAGTGCGGCCTCGTCGGTGCCGAACGCCCCCGCCATCTCCTTCATAACGAGGTTAATGTTCTGTCTGCCGTTGTAGAAGAACAGATAAGTGATGCCGAAGCTGAGCAGCATCAGCCAAGCCCACAGTTTGAATCTGCGGTAATCCGAGGCGGAATATCCGTAGGTGTCCTTCATTTTGTTGCTCATAATGGCACTCCTTTGTTGTGAAAAATTGGAAAGCACAATCTCTGTTTCTCATTATACAGTATTTTCCAAGAAAAGCAAGTACCATTTTGCCTAAATTATGGCGCAAATGTGCCGCTTTTTTCACTTTCCACGCCAGAGATGCGTCAGAGCGTAAAAAAGCGCCCCCATAATCGGGGGCGCTTTTTTACTATGCTATGATCAAAGATATGGATCAAACGATACTGATTACATCAGTTTGAGATACAGTTCTTTAATCTCTTCCACGCTGGTTTCTCTGGGGTTGCCGGGGCGGCAAGCGTCATCAAAAGCGGACTGTGCAAGGAAGTCGATATCTTCCGCCTTTACGATCTCCTTGAGGTTTGCGGGAATGCCAACGTCCTTGGAAAGCTGCTTCACTGCATCGATTGCGGCGGTTCTTGCTTCTTCCAGCGTCATGGCGTCTACGCCGCAAACACCCATTGCCTTTGCAATGTCTCTGTACTTTTCACCGGTTGCGGGTGCGTTGTATTCCATAACGGTAGGAAGAATGATGGCATTCGCGACGCCGTGGGGGGTATCGTAAAGAGCACCAAGGGGATGTGCCATCGAGTGCACGATGCCAAGACCAACGTTGGAGAAGCCCATGCCTGCGATGTACTGACCAAGCGCCATGCCTTCGCGTCCTTCGGGCGTGTTGTCCACTGCACCGCGGAGACTCTTTGCGATGATCTCAATGGCCTTGATGTGGAACATATCACTCATTTCCCAAGCGCCTGCCGTGATATAACCCTCGATTGCGTGCGTAAGCGCGTCCATACCGGTAGCCGCCGTCAAGCCGCGAGGCATAGAAGCCATCATGTCGGGGTCAACAACTGCAACAACGGGGATATCGTGAACGTCAACGCAAACCATCTTTCTGTTGTTCTGCGCGTCGGTGATCACGTAGTTGATGGTCACCTCTGCAGCAGTACCTGCCGTGGTGGGGACTGCGATGATGGGGGTACACTTATTCTTTGTGGGAGCCACGCCCTCAAGAGAGCGAACGTCTGCAAATTCGGGATTTTCGATGATGATACCGATTGCCTTTGCCGTATCCATGGAAGAGCCGCCGCCGATTGCTACGATACAGTCAGCACCGCTTGTCTTGAATGCAGTAACACCGCCCTGAACGTTTTCAATGGTGGGGTTGGGCTTGATCTCGGAGTAGATGTCATATGCGATCTTTGCGTTGTCAAGAATGTCGGTTACTTTCTTGGTAACACCGAATTTGATCAGATCGGGGTCCGAGCAAACAAATGCTTTTTTGAAGCCGCGCGCCTTGATCTCAGTTGCGATTTCAGCAATAACGCCCTTGCCGTGGTAGGATGTTTCGTTGAGTACAAATCTTGCCATTGTTACACGCTCCTTAAAAGTAGTTAAAGATTTATCAATCTTTACTCCATTATATAACGGATCCCCGCCCGTGTCAATGGGGAATATGAAAAAAGCGCGCCGCGGCGCATGCTGTTTCCTCGACGTTTTTCGCGCCAGGTCGCGTGACAGCCCCTCCCGACGGTAAGAGCAATATGAAAATGAATATACGACTCCACTTGAAAATCAAGGGAAAAACTGTTATGATTATCTTGGAAGATCTCATATAAATAGGAGCCGATTATGAAAAAGAATCTCTTGCTGATCTCGTTGCTTCTCGTCGCGATCATTGCCCTGATCGTTGCCTGCATCATAATGGGAAGCGCCGATTCCGTGAAAAACCGCGCCGAGTCGCTTCTGGAGTCCAAGTACACCCTGCGCTTTGATGAGAATGGGCAGTTCAAAATTTTGGTTTTTGCGGATATGCATCTGCAATCGTCGGGGATGAGCGATTATATGGAGGACTGCATTCGGACGCTCATCGACCGCGAAGCCCCAGATCTTGTCATACTCACGGGTGATAACGTGGCCGACACGAGCATCGCGGACGATGACACGTTCAGGGCGACCGTGAACGCGGCCATGGACTACGTGGAGAGCAAAAAGATCCCGTGGATGCACGTGTACGGCAACCACGATTCCGAGGGTAGCTACACGCGCGAGCAACAGCAAAAAGTGTACGAATCCTTTGACTACTGCATCTCGAAAACGGGAGAGGACCTCACGGGGGTGGGGAATTACGTGATCCCCGTATACGCCTCTCGCGGCAACAAGGTGAAATTTGCCGTGTGGGGGCTCGACTCGGGCGCCTATATGTCCGAAGCGGATAGGAAGGCGATGTTCCCCGAGGAGAGCGCATTCGGCGGCTATTCAGGGATCTACTACGATTACATCCACGGCGATCAGATCGATTGGTACGTGAATGCCTCCAAGCTGCTGCAGGAGTATAACGACGGGGAGGCGATCCCCTCGCTGATGGCGTTCCATATCCCGTTGCAGGAGAGCTATACCGCGTGGATCAATCGCGCAGGGCTGGAGTGGACGGGAGAAAAGCGTGAGGACGTTTGCGCCTCCTCCCACAATTCGGGGCTTTTTGGCGCCCTGCTCGCGCGTGGCGACGTCAAGGCGGTGGTGAACGGGCACGATCACACCAATGATTATATGGTGAACTACGGTGGGATCAAGCTCTGCTTTTCCTCCAACTTCAGCACCAATACGTATGGCGATGAGGATATGCACGGCGCGCGCGTGTTCGTGATCAACGAGAGCGATCCGTCGAACGTGGAGACCTATATGTCCTACGTCGTGGAGCGCTCCGCCGCAGATGCGCTCTGTGCCGCGCGCACCGAGACGCTCGGGCGCTCGAAAAGAGTGGAGGCACTCCCGTGCGTATTACCCGCAAGAAAACGAGCTTTTTGAAAAATCCTTTTTTGCGCAATAAGCGATCCATTTTGATCTTTTTTATTCTATAATGGAGAAAAGCGATCTCATTAAGGAGGGTAAACCTATGATGAAACCGAGACTGTTATCTCTTGTGCTGGTTCTGCTGATACTGGGCGGCCTTTTGCCGATCTTCGCATCCTGCGGCTCCTCGGAGGATGGCATCGTGTCGCTCTCGCGCAAGACCGTGGACGTGGACCTCACCGACTATACGTTGGTGTATGGCGATTCGCAACGCGGCGAGGCGTATACCGCGACGTTCCGTGATCGAATGAACGATCTCGGAGATATGCTATCGGTCGCAACGGGAGAAAAGTTCGTGCCTTATACGATGGCACGCACCCAAACCACCGCCGCCGATAAGGAGATCCTCGTGGGTCTGACCAAGCGTGAGGAGAGCGCGGAACTGCTGGATAAGATCAAGGGCGATGGCTTTGCCATTGAGGTGACGGAAAACAAGGTGGTTATGGTCGGCACGTCCAACCTTTTCACCATGATGGCCGTCGATTATTTCATTGACACCTATCTGAAGCCCGCACAAGAGAAAAATCCCGTGCTTTCCCTTCACAAAAAGGCAACTGCCGATCAGATCGGCACCGTCACGCTCGCTACGAACGAGGCGGCGGCGTATACCTACGTCTATCAGGACGGTATGGGCACCGTGCCCCCCGGCTTTGCGGGTACCGACCACGCAACGCTGGCAAACTCGACCTACAAGGAGTATGCACAGGTCGCAATCGATGAGATCGTGGAGGAAATGAACTCGATCACGGGGCTTCGCAATAAGTATTTTCCCATCAAGACCGACAAAGAGACCTATGAGCGAGAGGTGCTGGTGGGTCCCGTCGGCAACGAGGAGAGCAAAACGCTCCTAAACACCATATCGGAGGATGAATGTATCATCGCCGTGGTGGGCGAGGACGTGATCCTGAACGCCTGGAGCGAGGCCGCGCTGGCCGTGGCGACTCCGCGCTATCTGGACATTATTAAGGAGGGCACGCAAAAGGGAAGCGACGGCAGTGTCGCCGTGGTGTTGCCCCGACAGTTCCGCTATACCGCCCGCGTGGACGCCGAGTGGGTGCTGGATTTCCCGAGGCCCGATACCGAGGGGCTTTCGCTGTATAACACGATGGACGCCGGTGACGGTTTGCTCCAATTCCTTTATATGGGGGAGGGCGCGACGCCTGCGGCGCATAAGGCCTACTGTGACAAGTTAAAGGGCGAGGGTTATACCGTCTATATGGACAATACTATCGAGGGCAGTATCTATACCACGCTGGTGAACAAGTCCGAGAACGTGATGCTCTACGTGGCCTACAATGCATATGCGCACAGGGAGGAATACGACACCGAGTACGATTGGGTGCGCTCCAAGAAGGACACGAAGGACGTGGGGTACTATGAGTACGATCCCGCGATCCGCGTGGTGTCCGGCCCCTTGGACGCCTCCTATCTGGCAAGCGAGCGTTACACCACCAAGCAGACATATACCAAGGTGACGGATTCCAGCGTGACCACGATGCCGCTTTACGGTCAGGCGGTTGGACTTATTTACGTGATTCGCCTGGAGGACGGCCGATTTATCGTGTTCGACGGCGGTAATACCAAGGACGGCGGTACGGATTATGACGTGCTGTGGGATACGCTTTGCTATCTGTACGCCGAAACCAACGACGGGGCAAAACCGACAAGGGCGAAGCCGATCCGTCTCGCATCCTGGATCGTGACGCATCCGCATCCCGATCACTATCGCGTGTTCAAGAAAATGGTGGAAAAATACGGCCCCTCGGGCATGCTCAAGATCGACACGATGATTGCCAATCTGCCCGACGAGCATTCCGCTTACCCCGTGCGCGCGGAGGGAAAGGCGATCTCGCTTGAGGAGATCGCAAACCTGCAGGATAAGGTGGGCGGCTTTGAGTTCATCAAGGTGCACACGGGCCAACGCCTGTATTTTGCCAATCTGGAGATCGAGGTGCTCGCCACTTGGGAGGATCTGAATCCCTTTGTGATCAACGACGGAAACGATACCAACAGCGTGTTCCGTTTCTCGATCCGCAATCAGGACGCACCCGAAGCCGCGCCGATCGTTCAACTTTGGGTGGGAGACGCACAGCGCTGGGTCAGCCGCTATCTGTGCGCGACCTACGGCGATTACCTGCGCGCGGATATGATGTCGGTCGGCCATCACGGCAACGTGGGCTGTGAGATCGATCTTTACGATACCGTGCGCCCCACCGCCATCTGGTGGCCGCACAACGCAAGCGCGATCAGACACTATCTGAACGCCAAATACCTTTACAGAGGATACCAGTTCGAGGCGGATCAGTATTTTGCCAAGGAGATCCCCGAGGTCAAGTATATCTTTGCATCGGGCGGCGCGAACGAGGAGGACGGCCCGTACACGACCGTGATGCTCACCGTAAACGGTCCCGATTACGAAAACGCCTACGACGCCAAAACGGGCGAACGGGTGGAATATTCGCTCTATGACGGCGAGAACAGCACGGGCCTCGGCGCCTGCATCCAAAAGCCGTAAGGCGCGACGAAAATCGTAAAATACTTGGAAAAGTGCCGAAACGGTGCGGAAATAAAGAGAGGGGCGTACGCATTGTACGCCCTTTTTCGTTGTATCGTGGGAACATACGGTTCCTTTACAGGAAAAAATGTTTGAATTTTACTCCGAAATTTCTATTGATATTTTTCCGATAATATCAAATCATAAAATCATAAAAGGAACTTATCTCTGCCGAAATTCAGGGATATCCGTAGGGGAGACCTGCGGTCTCCCGCGGGCCGAGTTGGCGAAGCATCCTTATGAGAAAGAGCACAGTAAAATGGTACAGATCGCAGTGATGGAACTCTGTTACGAGGAGCACCATCATATCGTATTTGTCTGAAAAATAAATATAAAAGTATAAATCTCCATCGCTTGCAGATACTAACAGCACGGTTTGATTTTTCTGCGGTGGGGCGGTGCCACGGTGGCCGCGATCTTCCGCAAATTTCAAACGGGACGCGCGACGTCGCGCCCCTACCAAATGTGATAAGGAGATCTATATATATGAAAGCAACAGGAATAGTTCGAAGGATCGACGACCTCGGTCGTGTCGTGATCCCCAAGGAGATCAGACGCACCATGCGGATCCGCGAGGGCGACCCGCTTGAAATTTATACGGACAGAGAGGGAGAGGTCATCTTCAAAAAGTACTCTCCCATCGGCGAGCTTGCCGCATTTGCGGGCGAATACGCCGAGACCCTGCACAAGACCTGCGCGCTGTCGGTGGTGATCTGCGACCGCGACGCCGTGATCGCCACGGCGGGCGTGCCCCGTAAGGAGTATGCCGACAAGCCCGTGTCGGCCGAGATGGAAAAGGTCATTGAGGCACGCGCGCTTTACGTCAAGAACGACGGCGCCGAGCCCATTTCGGCAATTGCCGACGGTGGGTCGCATTTCGTGCGCTGTGCGATGCCGATCCTTGCGGAAGGTGACATCGTGGGCTGTGTCGTTTCGCTCGGTAGCGAGGGAGAGGACAAGAAGGGCATCACGGCAGAGGTGGAGACCAAGCTGATCCAGACCGCCGCCACGTTCCTCGGTAGACAGTTGGAAAACTAAAAAAAGCGGTTTTACCCCCATAACGGGTGGTAAAACCGCTTTCTTTTTATTTAGGATCTCTTGCGGCGAATGACCTGCCACACGCGATAGATCGCGGGGGAGGCGATCAGGTTGACCGTGAGTTCCACGGCGAAGTTGACCAGAATGATGGCGGTGAAGAAGTAACTCACCGTAACCGCACCCGCAAGATATGCTTTCAGCGTGTTCATAATGATCAGCATACCGATAAGGAACAGTCCCGTGTTGCAGATCGGTGCCACGGCGGCCGCAATGACGGTCGAGCCAAAGGGCAAGCGGCGGGAGAGCACGCGATGAAGAAGCGCGGGTACGAAGCCGGCGGCAGTGCCCTTGAGAATGCAGATCAGTGCCGTTATCACGGGCTTTTGTTGGAACAAGAACGTGGTGAAGGGGTCATAGCCCAGCACGCCGCACCACACAAAGATGAATGCACCGAACAAAAATCCAAGGAACGTGCCGCCCTTCACGCCCAGTACAAGACCGCCCACCACGATGGGGATCAGTACAAGGGAAAGCGAAGTCGTTCCGATCGGAATGGCACTGCCGAACAGTTGAAGCACGATCACCATAGCCGAAAGTACGGCCAACAGGACCAGGCGGTAGGTGCGTTCCAGTCGACGGGCGCGCGCCGAGAGACCTGCGGAGTGCGGGGGCGTTGCGGCGACCTCGGGCGAGGTGCCTTGCTTGTTTTCTTCCATAAAGATATCTCCTTCGGGGACTTTACCCCGTGCTGTCGCCCGATCCCAATCGGTGCAACGCAGTTCAAATTTATCTGAACGGGTATGACCCGTTAAGACCGTTTTTTAGCCCCGTTTGTGGGGGTTTTGGCTTTTGCGCGCGTTGAGCGACGCGATGTGGCAAAGCCCTTTGTGTGCAAGCACCTCGTCATAGAGGGTGTCGCGATGCAAAAGCGGCAACAAGAGTGCAGACTCTTCGCCCGTGACGATCACGGGGAGCGTGCCGCGCTCCATTTCCGTCTCAAACGAGGAAATGAGCCCTTCAATGGCCGCCGCGTGACCGAGCAACAATCCCGCGCGTACACTGTCGGTGGTATTTTTGCCGATGGCGCGTTGCGGACGGCAGAGTGCCACGTCACCGAGCAGAGCCGCCTCCCGACGCAGTGCAGAGCCGCCAAGTGTAGCACCGGGCAGAATGGCACAACCGAGGAATACGGGTCCTTCCTTGCCCCCGTCAACGGCACAGAGCGTGGTTACGTCACCGCAGTTCAGTACGAGGAACGGAGGGTGTTGCAACGTTGCGGCACCCACTGCCACGGCCACAAGGTCAGCGCCGAGTTCCGTGGGCGTATCGGTACGAATGGCAAGCCCCGAGCGCAGTCCTGCGCCCACCGTGAGGCAGAGGGCATCGGGATAGAGCATGCGCGCGGTTTGGCACAGCACGTCCGTGAGCGCGGGCACGACCGAGGCCACGACCACGGTGTTCACGGGTGCGTTTATCAACTTGCAATGCGGCATGGCACAGAGCAGTGCCGCATATTCATCGGCAGTGCGTGCGGGGGCCGCGGCAATGTGGCACACCTTGTGCGGCGCTTCGCCGCTGTTTTCAAACAGGGCAAACGAGATCGTGCGATTGCAGACGGTAACGGTGAGGATCATCAGCCGTCCACCTCAGCGCTTGTCACGGGTGCGGCAAGTTCTTCCTTCAGTTTTTTGATGGTCGCCTTGACCTCGGCATCGCGGCGGCGACGCTCTCGCTTCTCGGCGTCTTTTTCTTCCTTACGCTCACGCTTTTCGGCATTTTTTCTCCTCGCGGCGCTCGCGCTTTTCCGCGTCCTTTTCTTCCTTGCGTTCACGCTCCAAGTCGCTCGGGTCGGCGTAGCGCGCCTCCAGAAGTTCGCGTCCGATCTCCTTGAGATAGGCGGAGAAGGAAAGAATGTCCAAAAGCAGAAGGAAAAAGTCCTTATCGTCGTGTGCATCCAGTGCATCGTCCTCAATCAGGTGGCAAACGGCCTCACCCGCACGGGTGCGGTTGGCGTCCTTGATCGAAAGGAAACGGTGGTACGCGTCAATCATATCCTCGCCCGTGAAACCGCAATCTTCGCGCACACCCGTGAGCACCCGACCGATCTCGTCGATGGAAAGCGTGTTTTTGAGTGTATACACGAGCAACATCTCAATGATGTGCGCGCGGGAATATTTCTTGCCGCCAATGGGGCTGATGAGCCCTGCCTTGGAGTAGTTGTTGATCATCGTTTTGGTCAGAGTTCTCTCCCTGTAACGGGGGGAGGAGGCGGCGTTTTTGTCGGATACAAGACTCAAGATCTGATCCAGGTACAAGTCGATCGCGGGGATCTCGGTGTCGGACAGATCCTTGTCGCCAACGGCGGCGGCAATGTGCTGGGCAATTTCCTTTTCGGTCATGGAGACATCACCTCATCTTACAAATTACACCTTATTATACAACATTGGCGATGGGAATGTCAAGCCATTCAACCGTATTTGGCGGTTTTTAAAACCGCACAAAAACGTGGAGGAGCCGTAACTCCTCCACGTTGTGATTAGACACAGACCAGTGCCGCGCCGATGATGCCCGCATCGTTGCCAAGTTCCGCGATCCGCAGTTCTGTCTTATCCTCGTGCGCGTGTGTGCCGTACTGCTCCTTGTCCACGATCTCTTTCAGGGGGGTAAGGAGCGCATCGCCCTCGCCGCAAATGCCGCCGCCGATGCAAAGCACGCTCGGCTGGAAAATATTGACCATATTCGTCAGGCCACACGCAAGATAGGAAATATAATCGTCCACCACCTCGCGTGCCGCCTCGTCGCCCTCGCGCATACAGTCAAAGGCGGTTCTGCCCGACACCTTGCCATGCGCGGTCGCCCAGTCGGTCATGCGCGTGGTGCGCCCTGCGGCCGCACACGCGCCGATCTTTTCTTTGGTCATATCGATCAGTGCCGTGGCGGAACTGTATGCCTCAAAGCAACCCGTGCGTCCGCACGTGCAGGGACGGCCACCCGCGCGGATCACCATGTGGCCGATCTCGCCGCCGAAGTGATTGAATCCGTCATAGAGTTTGCCGTTCATCACGATGCCACCGCCAACGCCCGTGCCGAGCGTGATCATAATGAGATCGTTGCAACCCTTGCCCGCGCCGATCTTTGCCTCGGCCAGTGCCGCGGCGTCCGCATCGTTTGCCAGAACGATGCGGGAAACGGGGAGCATCTCGCGCAGTTTGTCGGCAATGGGGTAGTGCGACATTCTGATATTGTTACAGCATTTGACCTCGCCCTTTCGGTTGTCCACGGCGCCCGGGGCGGCCACACCGATTGCGGCGATCTCGTCAAAACAGAGCCCTGCGCGCTCCACAAGCGAAGCGCAAAGCGTTGCCATATCCCGTGTGATCTCGTCAGCGGGACGCTCTTTTTTGGTGGGGGTCTTGTCCTTGATGATCAACTTGTATTGCTCGTCCACGATACCCACGGCGATGTTGGTACCGCCAAGGTCTACACCGATATAATACATAACGCATTCTCCTTTTTGGTTTCTGATATTAGTATAACACGCCGCGGGGAAAAGTCAATGTGTTTTTTGGCAAAATATATGGCATAATTTTCCCGTATCTTGATTTTCATCTTGAAAAACGTACCGCTATATGGTATACTTTTATCGAAAATATCGTAAGGAGGACGTACGATGAAATGTATCAAGGGCGCAAGCATCATTTTGCCTGATTCAATCGTGGGAAATAAGGCGTTGCTGTTTGATAACAAGATCATTGGTCTTGTAGACGAGGCGCAGATCCCGGAGAGTGCCGAGGTTATTTGTGCCGACGGGTGCTTTGTGGCTCCCGGCCTTGTGGACGTGCACATTCACGGCTATCTTGGAGAGGACGCATCGGACGGGTCGGCCGAGGGACTCCGCAAAATGGCCGAGGGCGTGATGCAAAACGGTGTCACCACCTTCCTGCCCACCACCATGACGGTATCGATGCAGGAGATCGAGGCAGCGCTTGACGTGGTACGCTCTCTTCAGGAGGAGAGCAAGACCTGGCGCGGCGCGTATCTTGCGGGCGTCAATGCCGAGGGCCCGTTTATCAACGAGAGCAAGAAGGGCGCACAGGCGGCCGAGCACATCAAAGTACCCGATGCCGATTGGATCCTTGCCAACAAGGATATCATCAAACTGTGCACCATCGCTCCCGAGGTCGAGGGTGGCCTTGAGGCGATCCGCAAGATCCGCGAGAACAGCGACGTGCGCGTGTCCGTGGGACATACGGACGCCACGTTTGAAAAAGCCATGGAGGCCTTCGCGTGCGGTGCCACGCAGGTGACGCACCTGTTCAACGCGCAAACGCCCTTGCATCACCGCAAGCCCGGTGTTGTGGGCGCGGGACTTTCCGCAGACGTGTATACCGAGTTGATCGCAGACACCTTCCACGTGAACGCGGGGCTTTTCTCGCTCCTTGCGCACTGCAAGGGTGATAAACTCGTGCTGATCACCGACTGCACGCGCGCGGGCGGTATGCCCGACGGCGAGTATTCGCTGGGCGGTCAGAAGACCTTTGTCAAGGGCATTCAGTGCCTTCTGGAGGACGGCACCATTGCGGGTAGCGTGTTGCGCCTGAATGATGCGGTCAAAAATATGCGCAAGAGTACCGATCTGCCGCTTTGGGAGATCGTGAAGGCGGCCTCGCTCAACCCCGCAAACGCCATCGGTATGGGCGACACCAAGGGTTCGATCGAGGCGGGCAAGGACGCTGACCTTGTCATCACCGATCAGAATTTTGACGTAAAGAAAACGATCATGCAAGGAGAAATCAGATATGAAGCTTAAGATCGAAGCCGTATTGGACAAAGAATTTACCCCGATGATGTTGGTGTACCGCGAGTTCACCGAGGCGGCAAAGGCCGCAGGCGGCGAGCGCCTGGTCATCGGTATCGAGCGTAACAAGGGCTACGTCAGTGCCTTTGAGACGGTGGTATATCCCGACGGTACGGGACACGACGAGGAGAACTACGAGTTTGTCGAGCGCCTGGTCAAGAGTTTGATGTGGGTGCGCGGTGGTCACAAGATCATCATCGCGGGTTCTAAACTGATCGCCGACAAAATTGCCGCCGCCTATACCGCCACGGGCGCGCGCGCCTTTGACTTTGAGTTCATGAGCGGTGTGTATGAGACCACCGTGACCGTGGAGCACAGAGAGATCAAGGACGCCCCCGTCACCAGCGAGAGCGCCACCCCCGTCGGCCGTCATCTTGACGGTTGCCGCATCGGCTTTGATGCGGGCGGCTCCGACCGCAAGGTCAGTGCCGTGATCAATGGCGAGGCCGTATACAGTGAGGAGGTCGTCTGGTTCCCCAAGACCCAATCGGATCCCCAGTATCATTACGACGGCATTCTGTCCGCTATGAAGTCTGCCGCCTCCCATATGCCCCGCGTGGACGCCATCGGCGTAT
>JAZSGQ010000091.1:0-12105 GCA_045532805.1 Eubacteriales bacterium | reverse complement strand
ATCGAATACGGGGGCCAACTCGTGCTGTGCGGGTGCGCCCTCGTTGTGCTTGGTCTTGGCGGGTACACCCATGCGCCAGAGCTCCTCGTCCAGATCCGCCATGTAATCGTGCACGCGCGTCTTGAGTTCGCCGTAATAATGGTCGTGCATCTCCTGACCCTTGGGCGCAGGTGCACCGAACAGCGTGCGTCCCGCATAGATCAGGTCCTTGCGAAGATCGTACATTGCCTTGTCAATGAGGAAATACTCCTGCTCGATACCCACCGTGGTATTCAGGCGCTTGGTCTCGGTGTCGCCGAACAGACGCAGAATGCGCACGCCCTCGTGCGAGAGTGCGTCCATCGAGCGCAACAGCGGCGTCTTGGTGTCGAGCGCTTCACCCGTATAGGAGCAGAACGCCGTGGGAATGAAGAGCGTGCCGTCCTTGACGAAGGCATAGGAAGCGGGGTCCCAGGCGGTGTAGCCGCGCGCCTCGAACGTAGCGCGAAGACCGCCCGAGGGGAAGGAGGAGGCGTCGGCCTCGCCCTTGATGAGCGCCTTGCCCGAAAACTCCATCATCACGCGGCCGTCGCCCACGGGCGTGAGGAATGCCTCGTGCTTCTCGGCCGTCACACCCGTGAGGGGCTGGAACCAGTGCGTGTAGTGCGTGGCCCCCTTTTCAATGGCCCAATCCTTCATGGCACCTGCCACGGTATCCGCAATAGAGGGGTCGATCTCCTTGCCCTCTCCCACACTTTTCTTGAGAGATCGGAACACGTCCTCGGGCAGTCGCTCGCGCATGACCTCGTCGTTGAACACCATGCAGCCAAACAGTTCGGGAATGTTTTTTGCCATGTCGCTACCTCCTTGTGGGTAATGAAACAAACTTATAATTATTATATACCATTTGCCCACTCATTGTCAAGTGTTGCCACGCGCACGGCCACCGCACGGTGCGAAAAAAAGATGCTCCGACACCCACTGGGTGTCGGAGCATCTTTTGTCACACGCCGTGGTCGCCACGGTCATTCACCGTCGCCGTGCTTCTCCTGGCCGTAGTAGGCGCCCGCGCCGTGCTTTCTGAAATAGTGCTTGTCGGCAAGTTCCTGCTGGAAACTGGCCTCACTGTTCATCTGAAGCGTGTGATATGCCATCATAGCGACTTCTTCCAGCACGATCGCGTTCTTGACGGCGTCCACGCCGTTCTTGCCCCACGTGAAGGGGCCGTGAGAATGCACCAGCACGGCGGGGACGTCCGTAGCGGCTCTGCCTGCAAACGCCTCGACGATCACGGTGCCCGTTTCCTTTTCATAGTCACCCTCGATCTCGCTTGCCGTCAGTTTTCTCGTACAGGGAACGTCCCCATAGAAGGTGTCTGCGTGCGTCGTACCCAGCATCGGAATGCTTCTGCCCGCCTGCGAGAACACGGTTGCCCATCTGGAATGGGTGTGCACCACCGCGCCGATCTGCGGGAAGTTCTTGTACAGTTCCAGGTGCGTGGGCAGATCCGACGAGGGACGGAGATCCCCCTCGACCACGTTGCCGCAAAGATCGGTCACCACCATATCCTCGGCGCGCATTGTCTCATACGCCACGCCCGAGGGCTTGATGACGACAAGACCCGTTTCGCGGTCGATCTCGGAGACGTTGCCCCAGGTCAGGGTGATCAGCCCACTGCTCTTCAGCATCAAATTTGCTCTGTATACTCTTTCCTTCATTGCCTCTAACATACGAATCCCTCTCTTGTTGAAAAAGTTTACTTCGATGCTATCATCATACCACATTTCTCGCTTTTGTGCAATACGTAGCGAAGTAATTTGGGGAGAATGATCTGCCGCAAATGATAAAAACAAGCGAAATCACGCCCTGCAGGGCGGGATATCGCTTTTTCAGGAGATCTTTTGCGGAATATTCTCCAGCATATTCTCCACAAAGATGCCGTATCCCGTGGTCGGGTCGCCGATGAGCACGTGCGTGATCGCACCAACAAGACGCCCGTCCTGAAGGATCGGCGAGCCCGACATACCCTGCACGATGCCGCCCGTGCGCGCAAGGAGCGCCTCGTCCGTGACCTTGACCGTGAAGCACTTGTTGCCGCGCTCGCCTCGGTGGATCTGTGAGAGCGTCACGTGATATTCACGCGACACGTTATCGTCCAACGTACACCACACACTTGCCGCCCCGTCGTGCACCTCACTGCGGTGTGCGATCGGGCACTTTCCAGCACCCGTTGCGGGACATTGTGCAAAAACACCGTACACACCGCACACCGTGTTGCCAAGCAAGGTGCCAAGTTTCCCCGCCGAGAAATGTCCACGGAGTTCCCCAGGTGCACCCACAGCGCCGCGCGTGATGCCGCCGATCGTCACGCCCATCACACTGCCGCGTGAGAGCGGGATCAGCGCACCGCTTTCCCCGTCGCAAATGCCGTGCCCCAGGCCCGCAAACACACCCGTATCCTCCATGATGAAGGTCACCGTGCCGATGCCCGCGCCCGAATCGCGCACGAACAGTCCCACGCGCCACCTGCCGTCCGCATCACATTGAAGCGGCCGCAAATTTGCCGTATTTTCCACACCGTCACGGCAGTAAACTACCGAAAGCTCGCCGCCGTGGCTCTCCTGTAACGCTTCGGACAGCGCCGTAGCGTTCTCCAGTTTTCTTTCATTTATTTGATAAATGCAGTCGCCCGGTTTCAGACCCGCTTGCCTTGCGGGATTGTGACACTCGCCACCGCTCTCCACGTCGCAATATCCCGTCACCAACACGCCCTCGGTCAAGAATTTCACCCCAAACGGAATACCGCCCACCGTCAGCACGGGGCGCGAGTCGCTTGCGCCTACGGGCAGTACCGCCACACACAAAACGCACAGCACTGAAAGCAACAGTGCCACGCGCCTGATATTTTTTTGATTGTTCATAAACGTTGTCCCCCAAAAACTCGTTTCTCTATTACTATGGTCGCGTTGCCTTGGTTTCATCAATAACAATTAAGACTCCCTTTTCCATATTTATATCGCGACGCGCGAAAAACTCGCACCGCTCTTGCCCTTCCATCATTTGTAAAAAAGTTTGGAAACACTTGACAGCGAAAAAGAAACAGGATATAATTAGTTAGTAAACTAATTATATCGGAGGCAACTATGAGCAAGGCCTGCTATGGCAAACTCCCAAAAATGCCCGAGCGCCCCGAACGGAAGGACGCGCCGCTCGCGCCCCGTCTTGTGATCGACATTTCCCGCCTGTTGCGTGCGAGAATGCAACGCGAGGAATCGGGCGTGATGGCACAGAGCACCGCGCGTCTTGTGATGGCGCATCTGGCGATGACCGACAGTATGGGGCAACTCGACATCGTGCACCTCACGCACCTCAAGCCCCCCACCGTCAGCGTACTTCTGCGCCGTATGGAGGAAGAAGGGTACCTGTCGCGCGTGACCGACCCCACCGACCGTCGCGCCGTACGCGTGGCACTCACCGAAAAGGGACGCGGATACGACCGTAATCAGTTGCGGCGCATCTCCACCAACGACCACCAGGCCGTCAAGGATTTCTCGGCGGAGGAACTTACGCTGCTGGAATCCCTGCTCACGCGTATGCGTGACAATTTAAAGGAGGGATAACACCGTGCGAGGCCTTTTCAAATATTTAAAACCGTATCGCACCTTCGCGATCCTATCCCCTCTGTTGATGATGGGCGAAGTGCTGGCCGATCTGTGCCTGCCTTATCTGATGTCCTTTATCGTCAACTACGGCATCATCGGCGAGGATATCACACAAAACGGCGTGGCACACTTTATCATGCGCACCCTGTTCGGCGATATCCCCTACACCGCACTGCAAATCATTTTCACGTTTGGTATTTTGATGCTGATCGTCACCCTCATCGGTGGCTTTTTCGGCACGTTTTGTGCCTGGACCGCCGCCAAAGCCGCACAGGGCTTCGGCCACGATCTGCGCCGTGACGCCTACACCCGCGTGATGTCGCTCTCGGCCGAGCAGACCGACCGCTTCACCACGGGCTCGCTCGTCACGCGTATGACCAACGACGTGAGCACCATCGTGGAATTTATGGAAAGTTTGTTGCGTATGTTCGTGCGCTCCCCGATGTTCTTTGTCGGCGGCACGTTTTTCCTGCTCACGCTTGACGTGCAATTCGGCGCGGTGCTCCTGATTGGTCTGCCCGTGCTGATCCTCACGCTCGCGCTCGTGCTCTCCCGCACCGTGCCGCTGTTCGGCCGCGTGCAGACCAAACTGGATCGCGTCAACTGCGTGGTACAGGAGAACGTCAGCGGCGCGCGCGTGGTCAAGGCCTACGTGCGCGAGGCACAGGAATGTGACCGCTTCGACCGTGCCAACGCCGAACTGCGCGATATCAACTACCGCGTACAGCGCCTCACGTCCGTCATTCAACCCGTTGTCATTCTCGTGCAGAACTTTGCCATCATCGCCATCATTTACCTGGGCGGCAGACGCATCTCAGACGGCCTTCTCGGTATGAGCACGGGCACCGTGATGGCCGCCGTAACCTACACCACGCAGGTGCTCTCCTCGGTGATGATGGTCACCATGCTCTTCCAGATGATCTCCCGTGCCCTCGCGTGCGCACGCCGCGTGCGAGAGGTGATGGACTGCGACCCCGTGATCAAGAGCGGCACCGAAACGGCAGACCCCGCCGACACCGCGATCGAACTGCGAAACGTGTCCTTCCGTTACCCCGGCACCAAGGGAGATCCCGTGTTGCACGATATCAATTTCTCGGTCAAAAAGGGCGAAATGCTCGCCATCGTGGGTGCCACGGGCTCGGGCAAATCCTCGCTTGTCAAACTGCTCACGCGCTTCTATGACCCCACCGCAGGTGAGGTGATCGTGGACGGCGTGGACGTGAAGGACTGGGATCTCTCGGCTCTGCGCCAGAAGATCGCCTTCGTGATGCAAAAAAGCGAACTGTTTTCCGATACCGTTTCGGGCAATATCCGTTGGGGACGCCCAGACGCCACCGATGCCGAAGTGCGCCACGCCGCCGATATTGCACAGGCCACCGACTTTATCGAGGGTTTTCAGGACGGCTTTGATACCTTCATTGCCGAAAAGGGCGCGTCCCTCTCGGGCGGACAGAAACAGCGTATGTCGATCGCACGTGCGCTCTGCCGCCGCCCCCAGATCCTCATTCTGGACGATGCGACCTCCGCGCTGGACCTTGCCACCGAGGCGAAACTGCGTACGGCACTGCGTGAGGAATTGAAGGACACCACCGTCATTCTGATCGCACAGCGCATTGCCAGTGTGCGCGATGCAGACCGCATCGCCGTGATCGAGGACGGCACGATCCGTCACCTCGCCCCCCACGACGACCTGATGCGCGAGAGCGCCGTGTACCGTGACATCTACGCGTCTCAAATGGAGAGAGGAGGTGCGGCAAATGAATAACGGAAGACCTCCGATCCCGGGTATGCGCGGCGGCACTCCGGGCAACCGCCATATGAGCCGCATTATGCGCGAAAAGCCCAAGCACACCAAGGAAACGCTTGGCCGCCTGCTCGGCTACATCGGCCGCAGTCGCTACATTCTGGTAGCGCTCCTTGTCATCACCCTGCTCACCTCCTGCATCGACCTCCTGGGGCCCTTACTGCAGGGGGAAGCCATCGACGCCATCGAGCCGCTGTATTACAGCGCGCAAACGGGCGAACTGCTCTATAATTACGATGCCACCTCCCCTGATTTCGCGGGTGTTGAGGTCATCACGCGCTTCCACGTGCACTTCACGGCGGGTGACTTCATCGGCCGCGATGGACACACGGCGGGTATGGTGCCGATCCTTGTGGCCATGGGACTGTTTTTCCTCGTCAATGCCACGATGAACTTCGTGATGCACCTGGTGGCCGCCAAACTTTCCCAACATACCGTCTATACCATGCGAAACGATCTGTTCCGCAAGATCTCCCGCCTGCCCATTCGCTACACCGATACGCATAAGCACGGCGATATCATGTCGCGCATGACCAACGACGTGGAGAACGTGTCAAACGCCATCTCCAGTGCCATCACCCTGCTCTTCTCGGGTGTGCTCACCATCGTTGGCACACTGGTGATGATGCTTGTTTTGAGCCCCGTGATGACACTTGTGGCGCTCGTGACCATTCCGCTCTCCGTGCTCGTCTCCACGGGACTTGCCAAGCTCATGCGCAAGCATTTCATCAAGCGTCAGCGGTTGCTTGGCGCCATGAACGGCACCGTGGAGGAAATGGTCACCTCCTACCATACCGTTATGGCGTACGGCAAGGAGGGCGCGGCCGTGGCCACCTTTGCAGGGATCAGCGAGGACTACCGCGATTGCTCGGTGCGTGCGCGCGTGTGGGGTTCCATTATGGGCCCTGTGATGAACTTCATCGGCAACCTGCAATACGTGCTGGTCGCCGCCACGGGCGGCGCGCTGATCCTGTTCGGCGGCACGGGCAGTGTGAGCATCGGTAACATTCAGTCCATGCTCTCCTACTCCAAAAAATTCACGCACCCGATCAACCAGATCGCCAACCAGTACTCCGCCATTCTCACCGCACTCGCGGGCGCGGAGCGCATCTTTGAAATTCTGGATAGCGCCGACGAGATCGACGAGGGTACGAGCACCCTCACCCCCGCCGACGTGGTGGGTAATATCCACTTTGACGGCATTCACTTCTCCTACGTGGAGAACGAACCCGTACTGCGCGGCTTTGATCTGCACGTGGGCACGGGCAAAAAGATCGCCATTGTGGGCGCTACGGGCTCGGGCAAGACCACCGTGGTGAATCTGCTCACCCGCTTTTATGAGGTTGACGAGGGCGCGATCCTCGTGGACGGTGTGGATATTCGGGAGATCCCCAAGGACGTTCTGCGCCGCTCGATCGCCATTGTGTTGCAGGACACCGTGCTCTTCCGCGATACCATTCGCAATAATATTATGTACGGGCGCGAGAACGCCACCGAGGAAGAAATGCGCGCCGCGGCCAAACTGGCGCGCGCCGATACCTTCATCGAGCGACTGCCCGACGGCTATGACACCGTGCTCGCCGAGGGCGGCTCCAACCTCTCGCAGGGACAGCGCCAGTTGCTCTCGATCGCGCGCGCCGTGCTTGCCGATCCCAAGATTCTCATTCTGGACGAGGCCACCTCGTCGGTCGATACCCGTACCGAAATGCACATTCAGCAGGCCATGGTCAACCTGATGAAGAACCGCACCTCGCTCATCATCGCGCACCGTCTGTCCACCGTGCGTGATGCCGATACCATTGTGGTGCTGAAGGATGGCGTGATCGCCGAAATGGGCAACCACGAGGCGTTGCTGAAACAAAACGGCGAATACGCCAAACTGTACAGCAACCAGTTTGCGGGGATCGCCACATGACGCTCGCCGAGGAACTGTCCTTTGAGCGCCTTTGCCACGAGGAACTGTCCCGCAAAAAAACGCGGGACGGTATCGGGCTCCTGGAAGAAAAGCGTCTGCACAGCGTGCTCAAACGCTGGTTGTGCGACGATTTCACCGCACACGAGCAAAAAGTGGCGGGACGGGGCGAGAAAAAGAGGAAATTCGTGGCCGACGTCCTCACGCGGGACGGCAGGATCTTTGAGATCCAGACGGGCAAGCTCTACCCCTTACGTGAGAAGATCGCCTTTTATATGGAAGAGACCGACCACCCCGTCACCGTCGTGCACCCCCTCGTCGGCGAGAAGCACGTGTGCTGGTTAGACCCCGAAACGGGCGAAATGACAGCGCGCAACAAAAGCCCCAAAAAGCAAACGCCACTGGACGCACTCGCGCAGTTAAAACCGTTTCTGCCCTATCTTGGCAGTGACCGCTTTTCCCTTTTGCTCCCCGTGATCAAGGCCGAGGAATTCCGTTTACTGGACGGTTGGGGCAAGGCGGGCAAGCGCGGCTCTCACCGCTATGAACTCTTGCCAACGGCACTCATAGAGGTGCACCGCTTCACCGCGTGCGCCGATTATCTCGCGCTCCTTCCCGCCGATCTCCCCGAGCACTTCACCGCAAAGGAGTTCGGCAAACTAACGCGCCTTCGCGGCTTCGCGCTCTACGACGCCCTCGCCGTGTTCGAAGGCCTCGGTGCCCTGCAAAAGGACGGCCACCGCAACCGCGCTACGCTTTACCGTAAACTATAAAAAAAGGCACCTGCCTCGGTGAGGTAGGTGCCTTTTTATTATCTTACAGTTTCACGGCCTTGCCGGTCGAGATGCTCTCGTACACGGCGTTCATGGCCTTGATGGTGTTCTTGTGCCAGCCGATGTTGATCTTGGGCGTGCGGTGCTTGTCGATGTTCTCCACGAACTCGTCAATGAGGCCCACCCACTCGTCAAAATAGGTGTACTGCACGGTGTACTTGTTGTCGGGCGAGCCGTTGTGGTAGGTGTTGGGGCCGAAGCAATCCGTGAAGATCGTGCCCTTCTCACCGTGGATCACGAGGTTGACCTCCATGCGCTTGGGGAAGACCTCCCAGCCGGGGCCGGGGACGGTCAGCTTCTGCTCTGCGCGGGACCAGCTGGGGTCCAGCGAGAAGATCACGCCGTTCTTCATTCTGCCCACCACTGCGAGCATATCCTCTTCCTCGATCTCGTGGCGCATGTTAGGTGCGACCTTGGCAAAGATCACGTCAAACTCGCTGTTCGTCACCTCGCGGATCATATCAAAGATATGGGGGTGATCGCACAGCGCGCCGCCGCGGAACTTATCGTGTCCCTCCTTGATCGGCACGCGCTTGCCGTAACTCTGCTCGGGCACGCCCTGCCAGGGGAACGCCCACACGGGAGAGAGCGTGATGTTGGTCGCGTTGAAGGCGTCGGTCTTGCCCACGACCTCGTTTTTAAGGAGTTCCTTCATACGGATGACAACGGGGTTGTAGTGCAGCTCCAGCTCGATCTGGAACGTGATATCGTTCTCGGCGATCACGCGCTCCATCTCGGCGTACTCCTCCATATCGAAGGTGGGCACCTTCATCGAGAGCACGTGAATGCCGCGCTCGGCGCAAAGGCGCACCTGGCGCAGATGCTCGCAGTTCTCACTGGCCAGCACCACTGCCTCGATCTCGGGGTGCGCGTCGAGCATGGCCTCGTCGCTGTCATAGCAAGGAATACCCTGCACGCTGTTGAGGAAGATCTCCTTAACAGTCTCATTTGCAGTAGAAACGGCGATCCACTCCAGTTTGGGATTGTTCTTCAGCACGTCGTAGTACTTTCTGGTATGGCCGTGCGTCATGCTCATCATCGCAATTTTCAGTCTTTTCATACCGTTAGCCCTCCACCTTTACGTTCTCAAGGGTAGCAAGCGACTGCTTGGCGGCCTCTACTACCTTTGCAATATGTGCACTCTTTGCGGCGTTCTCCCCGCGCTTGGCGCTGTCCTTTGCCACAAGGAAGGCATTGCGGATCGTGTTGATCTCGGACTCCGCATAGCCGTAAAGTTCGGCATCGGTGTCCTGATAGGCGATCTCGCTCTCACCGAACACGTAAATGGAGCTCTGGGGCACCTGCGTGTCCACCACGCGATCGCAGGCAACGCCGCTGTCGGTGATGATCTCGTGCTTGTCCACGTCGGGAGTGCCCTCTTTCATGGTGGCGCCAAGTTCGATGGTGCAAACACAGCCGTTTGCGGTCTCTGCGATGCAGTTCATCGTGTTCACGCCCGCAATGGCAAAGATCTCGATGACGGGGGAATCCACCGTGAACTCCAGAATACCGATCTCGCGCGCGAGCAGCCCCAAAAGGCAGGTACCCTTTTGCGCAGTGTGACCGATGCGGTAGGTGCACATGTTGCCGAGGCGTCCCGTGAGGACAAGGTTGCGCAACTCGATAATGCGGCGCTCGCTCTCATAGGGCAGCACAGGGTAGCACTTGCCGTCAATCGCAACCGTCTTACCGTCCGCGGCAAGCACGGCGGCATCACTTACGGAATACTTTTCCAGCAAATAATTCAAACCCTTTTGCATGATTCTTTCTCCTTTGAAACTTAAAGCATTTTGATTCTGGGACTATACTTGGCCAAATACGCGGCGTTCTTCTCGTCGCCGCCGGGGGTGTTGGCCGAGGACCAGCAGGGCGCGGTAATGCCGCGGCGCTGGCACTCCTTGACGCACTCAATCTCCAGCATGTGGGCAATGTAGAAGTCCACGATGTTGGAAATGGGTGCGATGGGCGTGTCAAAGCCCTCCACCTCGATCACGGCGTCACCCACGATGTTGAAGTCGTCGATGCAGACGTCGGCATAATCAAACAGGTTGGTCTTGTTGGGGTGACGGATAAAGTGATCCGCGGGCATCTCGTCCTGCCAGTAACTCGACGAGATCGCCACGATCTTGGCACCCGCCTTCTTGGCCTCCATCACGGCGTCGATCGTGGCGGGATTGATGCCGATGTTGTGGAAGACAAGAAGCAGGTCGCCCGGTTGCAACTTGTAATACTTCATAATGGCGGAGCCGTAGTTCACGGTGCGCTCCAGTTCCAGGTACTTGAGTGCCTGATTGAAGACCGTGAGGCCGTTCTCCACAATAGGATTGATGTTGGCAAGGCCGCCCGCACGGAAGAACATCTCACCCATGCAAAGCGTGGTGTGACCGCCGCCGCCGTACACGTTGATGAGGCGATCCTGCTCGATGGCGTCCGCCATAAGGCACGCGGCCTTCTTGATGTTCTCAGCCTGCGTTTCGTTTACCTTCTCGATATTCTCAATGATCTTCTGAAAATACGTCGTATCCATTTTGTTCCTCCAGTAATTGATAGGTTTGCGCTTTTGTGGGGATCGCGCCCGCCACGAAGCACTTTGTGACCTTGATGCCCGCCGCGGCATTTGCCACGCGGCAAGCGGCGGCCACGCTCCGACCCGTGGCAAGTTCGACCGCAAGCACACCGTTGAAGGTGTCACCCGCGCCCGTGGTATCCAGCACCTCG
The DNA here is from genome assembly GCA_045532805.1 of Eubacteriales bacterium. Lineage (GTDB taxonomy): Bacteria > Bacillota > Clostridia > Oscillospirales > CAG-272 > Firm-07. The sequence goes on along the minus strand of JAZSGQ010000091.1, from coordinate 1,197 downwards.
CCTGCGTTCACGGGCGGAATGATCTCCTGCGTCCCACGGACAAGGCACCCTTTGCCGCCAAGCGTGACGATCACGTTTTGCTCGTCCTCAAGCCCCTCGAGCTCGTGCTCGTTGGGCGTGAAGAGCGACACGCCCTCGCAAATCTCACGCGTGAGTTCCCTTGCGGGTGCGGGATTGAGGATCACGCGCACGCCGTTCTCACGCGCGATGGCGATGGCACGCTCGTTGACCTTTGTTGGCACCTCGTTGGTGAGCAACAGCACGTCCGCACGCACGATCTCCTTTTCAAACGCCACAAGATCTGCGGCGCACAACTGTGCGCCGCGATACACGGTCACGTGATTCGCGCCCGCCGCGTCTGTCATAATGACGGCGTAAGGGCTTGCCTGCTCGGTGCCGATGAGCGTCGCGTCAATGCCGTTCTCGCGGCAGAAGGCCGAGACCTCGGCCACGTCGCACCCTTGCACTGCCGCCAAAAAACTGACGGCGGCGCCGTGGCGCGCGGCGGCGATGGCCTGATTGGCACCCTTGCCGCCCCATTCGGTATGGATATCGGTTGCCACCACGGTCTCTCCCCCCTCGTGGAAGCGCTCCACGGGGAGAAACACCGAGCGGCCGATGATACCGATGATTGCGATGCGGGTCATAAATGCTTCACCCGCCCAAGGTAGAGATTCTCCAGTACCACGTTGTGTTCTCTGCCGCCTTCCACGTTGCCGCTCAAGTAAATGGGCGGCACCTTGCCGTTCTCCAGTGCGAGTTTGGCACCTTCAATCAGGCAAGAGTTGAGGATAAAGCAAGCCGTGGCGGTGGAAAGACCGCCCATCTTCGCCTCGCCCACCTCGATGCAAGCGTCGCCGTAGGGCACCTTGCAGTCAATGGCGATATCCACGTGCTCGTGCAGTCTGCCGCCGCAGTCGAAATAGGCAGAGGAGGAAACACCGACCGAGGGGATACCCGCAGCACGCGCCGCATCCCCCATTTCCACGGGGACTTGATTTTTCCCCGATGCCGAGAAGATAAAAAGCATATCTTTTTTGGTCGGCGTGTATCTGCGGAAGATCTCGCCGGCGATCCCGCTCATTTTTTCCATGCGGCTGGACTTTGCCGCTCCGTTATGGAGCATGAGATCGGTGTCCAGCATGGGCGAGACATTGGCAAGGCCGCCTGCGCGATAAAAGGTATCAGGCCCGGGGA
>JAZSGQ010000100.1:0-12601 GCA_045532805.1 Eubacteriales bacterium | reverse complement strand
CCCGCCCGTGTTCTCTGCGAGAACACAAGCGGGTTCTTGGGGTCCCCGTAATTCGCCAAAAAAGAGGAGAGGACACCGGTTGGTGTCCTCTTCTCTTTTTTGGAGCGGGTTACGGGGCTCGAACCCGCCACCTCGACCTTGGCAAGGTCGCGCTCTACCAAATGAGCTAAATCCGCATGTGCGATGGCGACCCGGATGGGACTCGAACCCACGACCTCTAGCGTGACAGGCTAGCGTTCTAACCAACTGAACTACCGGGCCGTTGGTGGGAACAATAGGGCTCGAACCTATGACCCTCTGCTTGTAAGGCAGATGCTCTCCCAACTGAGCTATGCTCCCAAACGACCTCTGTCTGCACATCGGCACTTGCCTATTATACAAGATAATTTCCCTTTTGTCAACCCCCTTTTTTCATTTTTTTTGAAAAAATCGAAAAAAGAATAGCGGCAGACCTGCGCGCCCTCGCATTTGCGCACCTGCCTGCCACAAAAAGGAGAAAAAGACGATCTCGCCTCGTCTGTTCCTTATTATATAGGAAATACCGCCGCGTGTCAACGAACACGCTGTGAAGACGTTGGAAATAAAGTTTGAACAAGGGGTATCAAAAGGCCCTCCTTTGCAAGGTAGCGGAGCGGGCTGGTCGAATGTGCTCGTCTTCCGCCGAGGGCGACACCTCATCCGTCGCGCAGTAGCGCGGCACCTTCTCCTCAAGGAGAAGGCATTCAGGAGCGCGCACGGGGCAGATCGGCGTTTGTGTGTCAGCGGTGAGGCGGAGGAAATGTAAAGATGAATATCGGGCGAATAAATGTATATTTATACAGCGGTGTCCGATTTGTGCCGCAGAACGGGACAGATTTTCGTTGTGGGCGTCAACTTTTCTTGCGTGCGCGGGCTAATAATTATGCGTTAAAAAATTGTCAAAGCGGTGGTTTGGGGGGAATCTGTCACCTTTTGGCAAAAAAATCGCCGTCAAAACGCACAAAACCCGAGGGCTTTTTTTGAACGGCATAGGTAAAACGAACGATGTTTAGCGCTTTACTAAAGAAAAATCTAAAATTCCATTGACAATGTCAAAAAAAACTGTATAATAACAGTATATTGAAAACAGGAGGTTTTTGATAATGAAATTCGTAAAAGTATTGGCAGTAGCGCTTGCCGCAATCTGCTGCCTTAGCGCATTCGTAGGATGCAACAAGGACGTCAACTATGCAGAAAACAACACCGAGTTTGTGATCGGTATGTCCGGCCCCCTGACGGGTGGCGTTGCCGTTTACGGCGTGGCTGTAAGAAATTCCGCTCAGATGGCCGTTGACGAGATCAACGCCGCAGGCGGCCTGGACGGCGTGAAATTCAAACTGATTGCAATGGACGACGAGCACAAGGCCGACAAGGTTCCCGGTCTTTACGCCGAGATGTACGAGAGCGGCATGCAGGTCTCCCTTGGCACCGTTACCACGGCACCCGCACTTGAGTTCAAGACCCTGTCCTATGAGGACAACGTATTCTTTATGACGCCCTCCGCGTCCGGTGACGACGTTCCCGAGAACGCAAACGGCTACCAGATGTGCTTCGCAGACGGCAACCAGGGTAATGTTTCCGGCGAGTTCGTGAAGACCGCGTTTGCAGGCCAGACCATCGGCGTATTCTACAAGACCGACGATCCCTACTCCAAGGGCATTTACGATCAGTTCAAGGCAACTGTTGGCGACACCGTGACGCTGAAGGTCACCAGTTTCGACGACAGCACCGCCACCAGCTTTGATACGCAGATCGACAAACTCAAGGACTGCAAGTTCATCTTCATGCCCACCTACTCCGACGCTGCTTCTCTTTTCATGATGCAAGCCGTGGAGCGCGGTATGCCCACTGACGTTGTTTACTACGGCTGCGACGGCTTCGACGGTATCGAGAACACCGAGGGCTTCGACATCACCAAGGTTCCCCAGAAGGTCACCATGCTTTCTCACTTCAACTCCAAGGCAGAGAGCGGCAAGGCAAAGGAGTACAGCGACAAGTACATTGCCAAGTACGGTGTTGAGACGCTCAACCAGTTCGGTGCTTCCGCTTACGACTGCGTATACGCTATCTTCGGTGCCATGAAGGCCGCCAAGGCCGCAGGCAAGGAGATCGAGGTGACCATGAGCGCTTCCGATCTGTGCGAGATCCTCAAGGAGCAGTTCCAGGGCGGCTACACCTTCACGGGTGGCGCGACCGGTGCTGAGGGCAGCACCATCTCCTGGGACGAGAACGGCTACGTCAACAAGGCCGCCGTGCAGTACGTGATCAAGGACTTCAGCACCGCCGCTTGATCTGCGCCCCAAAAATGAAATACACTCCGAATGCCGACCGATGAGGTCGGCTTTCGGCTTATTTAACAGAGGAATTTTTTATGGAAGTTATCGTTTCTACACTGGTCAATGGCCTGAGTATGGGTGGCATTTACGCCATGATCGCACTCGGCTATACGATGGTATACGGCATTGCAAAGATGCTGAACTTCGCCCACGGCGATATCATCATGGTCGGTGCATACGTCATCTACGTCTTTATGGCGTTGAGTGCACCGCCCCTTGTTTCGATCCTGATGGCGGTCGTACTCTGCGTCCTGCTCGGCGTGGCTGTCGAAAAACTGGCGTACAAGCCCTTGCGCGGCGCCTCCCCGCTCGCGGTGCTGATCACGGCGATCGGCGTGAGTTACCTGTTGCAGAGTCTGGCGCAGATCATCTTTGGCTCGGCCAACAAGATGGTTACCGTCTACGAGTTCGGCTCGGTGAAACTCTTCGGCGTCACGCTTCAAATCTCCTCCATTGTCACGCTTGCCGTGACGGTGGTGGTAATGGCCGTACTGACGGTCTTCATCAAGTACACGCGCCTTGGCCGCGCAATGGTCGCGGTCTCCGAGGATAAGGGCGCGGCGCAACTCATGGGCATCAACGTGGGCGTGATCATCACGGTGACCTTTGCCATCGGCTCGGCACTGGCGGCTCTGGCAGGTCTTTTCTACCTGCTCAAGGCACCCATTGTGTCCAGCACACTGGGCGCAATGCCCGGTATCAAGGCCTTCACGGCCGCGGTCATCGGCGGTATCGGCTCGATCCCCGGTGCGATGCTCGGCGGCATTCTGCTCGGCATGGTAGAGACCATTGCCGCACAGATCCCCGTCATCACCCCCTACACGGACGCGATCGAGTTCTCGATCCTGATCGTGATCCTGCTGGTGCGCCCCACGGGCTTCCTCGGCAAGAAACGGAGGGAGAAGGTATGATGACACTGCTGAACAAACTCAAAAAGGTCAAATGGAGCCATTACGTCAACTACCTGGTCATCGGCGCGCTGACGCTGGTACTCGGCATTCTCACGCTGGCAGGCAACCGCTTTGACAGTTCCCTTTTGTATCTCCTGGAAAAGGTCGGCATCTCGGTGATCCTGGCCGTTTCCCTCTCGCTTGTGGTCGGTTTCCTTGGCGAACTTTCGCTCGGCCATGCGGGCTTTATGTGTGTGGGCGCATACCTTGGCGGCAAGATCGCCGCCGCACTGGTACCCTCGCTTGGCAACAACCTGCTCACGCTCTTCATCGCACTGCTCGTCGGTGCGGCGGCCGCCGCGCTTTGCGGCGTGATCATCGGCATTCCCGCGCTCCGCTTGCGCGGTGACTATCTGGCGATCGTGACGCTGGCCTTTGGCGAGATCGTGAAGTCGCTGTTCCGCAACGCCCCCGACGAATGGTTCGGCGGCACACTGGGACTTCCCACACCCCGTTTTGACAAAAAGTATCTGTTCCTTGTCATCTTCGCGTTCGTCCTGATCACGCTGGCGGTGGTACAGAACTTCATTCGCTCCAAGCACGGCCGCGCCGTGACTGCGATCCGTGACAACGAGATCGCCGCACGCGCCACGGGCGTGAACGTGACCAAATACAAGTTGCTCGCCTTCACCATTTCCGCGGCACTCGCGGGTGTGGCGGGCGTGCTGTACAGTTTCTCGGTCTCCACCATTCAAAACACGACCTTCGGTTATAACTACTCGATCGAAATACTCGTGATGGTGGTACTGGGCGGCATGGGCAGCATCAACGGCTCGATCCTGGCGGCCACGCTCATTACCTGGCTGAACACCAAACTGCCCGTTTGGCTGCCCGGTGATCTGGCGGTGCTCAAGAACCTCATTTACGCACTGGTGCTGATCGCGATCGTGATCTACAACAACGCACCTGCCCTGCGCGGCTTCCGCAATCGCTACAACCTCCACACGCTGATGTACAAACTCACCAAGACGCATCGCGATCCTGCAAGGGTGAAGGACGACGAGGCCAAGTGGGACGTGGTGCCCACCAAGATCGAGATGAACGAGGTGCTTTCCGTCGATATGAAGCCCCAGGACTTCTCGAACGGTGATAAGGGAGGTGAGTCCTGATGGCAGACTATATGCTTGAAACGAAAAATCTCGGCATTTCCTTCGGCGGCCTGAAGGCCGTACAAGACGTGAATCTGAAGGTGGGGAAGAATCAGATCTACGGTCTGATCGGCCCCAACGGCGCGGGCAAGACCACCGTGTTCAATATGCTCACGGGTGTGTATCGCCCCACCACGGGCACGTTTTTCCTGGACGGCGAGGAACTGAAGGGCTTAGCACAAGAGACGATCAATCACAAGGGCATCGCGCGCACCTTCCAGAACATTCGTCTGTTTAACAACATGACGGTGGTGCGTAACGTGATGGTGGGTCTGCACAACGACCCTGCCTTCAAGTGCACGATGCTGGATTCGCTCTTGCGTCTGCCCCGCCACTTCAAGGCGGAAAAGAAAATGCGCGAGAAGGCGAAAGAACTGCTCCGCATCTTTGATCTGGAAGGGGAGCGCAACAATCTGGCGTGCAACCTGCCCTACGGCAAACAGCGCAAACTGGAGATCGCAAGAGCGCTTGCGACAAGCCCGAAACTCCTGCTGTTGGACGAGCCCGCCGCGGGTATGAACCCCCACGAGACCGAGGATCTGGTGAAGACCATTCGCTTTATCCGCGATCATTTTGACATGACGATCCTGCTCATTGAGCATGATATGAAGTTCGTTGCAGGTCTTTGCGACGAGGTGACTGTGCTCAACTTCGGCACCGTACTGGCCGAGGGCGACACCAAGACTGCGCTGAATGACCCTGCGGTCATCGAAGCATATATCGGAGGTTAAGGACATGGCATTGTTGGAAGTTCATAATCTCGAGGTATATTACGGCGTGATCTGTGCCCTCAAGGGCATCAGTTTTGAGGTCGGCGAGGGCGAGATCGTGACGCTGATCGGCGCCAACGGCGCGGGCAAGACCACCACGATGCAGAGCACCGTGGGTCTGATCCCTGCCAAGAGCGGCACCGTGCTGTTCGGCGGTCAGGATATCACCAAGACCCCCTGCCACAAGATCGTGCACATGGGTATGACCCAGGTACCCGAGGGACGCCGCATCTTCCAGGAACTCACGGTTTACGAGAATCTGTTGATGGGTGCGTATTCCCTCAAGGATCAGTCGGGCTTCAAGGACGATCTGGATCGCATCTACGAGCGTTTTCCGCGTCTTGCGGAGCGCCGCAACCAGATCGCGGGCACGCTTTCGGGCGGCGAGCAGCAGATGCTGGCAATGGGACGCGCTCTGATGAGCCACCCCAAACTCTTAATGCTGGACGAGCCCTCGATGGGTCTGTCCCCCCTGCTTGTGGATCAGGTATTCCAGATCATCAAGGATATCAACGCCGACGGCACGACGATCCTGCTTGTGGAGCAGAACGCCCGCAAGTCGCTGGCGATCTCGGATCGCGCGTACGTGTTGGAGAACGGACAGATCGTGCTTTCGGGCACGGGCGAAGAACTGGCCGCGTCCGAGATGGTGCGCAAGGCGTATCTGGGCGGTTGATGGCGTTGCGCCCTGTGGGCGCAACGCAGTGATATATGAGCAAAATAATAAAGAGGAACGAAGCGCCGCTTCGTTCCTCTTTTTTGTGCGAACATCGCGCCGCGAAACTGATTGGTTTCGCGGAGACCCGTTCGACTCGCCTTTATGGGCTCGCTCAGGGTGACGCTTGTCCCTACGGCTGGCGAAATTCTCTGTTGCGCGGGGGCGGGTTTTATGATATACTGAAGGTGAAAAAAAGTTTGCCCGTGCGCCAATAAAAACGCGGGCCCGATTGTATATAGAGTGAGACAAAACGAGAGGTACGATATGAACACTGACGTCTTGATTCAACGCTTCAAACAGGGAGACTACACGGACTTCGACGCCTTTTACCGCGAGGCGCGCCGACCCGTGTACTTCACTGCGCTCGGCGTGCTTGGCGACCATCATCTTGCCGAGGACGTGATGCAGGATACCTTTGTGACCTTCCTTCAGACACTGGACAGAGTGCGGACGGGCGAGAACGTGTACGCCTATCTCTCGGTCATCGCACGCAACAAGTCGCTCAACCACAAAAAGCGCGCGGGGCGCGTGACGCACGATGACGAGGCGTTCACGAATCTGGCCGCGCCCGCCGAGGAGGACGACTCGGGCGTGTGGGAGATCCTGTCGCACCTCAGGCACGAGGAAGAGCGTGAGATCGTGATCTATCACACGCTACTGGATTACAAATTCAAGGACATCGCCACGATTCTGGGAAAGCCGCTTGGCACGGTGCTATGGCGCTACAACAAGGCGATGAAGCAGTTGCGAACTGCACTGGGAGGTGAACACGCATGACAAACCGCGAAATACGCGAACTCCTTTGCGAGCGCGCCGATGCCACGCGCATCAAGGAGGACAGCAACGAGATCCTGCAAAAAGTAAGAAAAGCCCCCGAACGGGAGGAGAAAACGGCAAAAATTCTGTCCCGCCACCGCCGCGCGTGGCTCCTGCCCGCCCCCGCCGCCATGCTGGCGGCCTGCCTTGTGCTCGCGCTGATCCCCACGTTCCTTACCCCCACGGGCACGGAAGACTTCACCCTCTCGCGCGCCGAGGAGGTATTCTCGATCGAAATGCTGGCACTGGGCAACGCACTGGACAAGGGCGAGGGCACGGGCCTTTTGCGTGAGGTCCCGCCCGCCACGTATCTCTCGGCCCCGGGCGGCACGGGCACTGTCACGCTCGCCGCGAGCAATACGGACAGAGAGCGCATCGCCGCCGACGTCAACCGCTATCTGCCCACGGGCAACGCGCTACTGGACAAAGATGCGGTCAAAATCGACTACGCAAAAAACACCGACGAGGCGTTTGCCGACTACGCTTACCGTCTGTCCGTAACCTTCGCAGAGGGCGTGGAACTCGGTGTCTCCTACACCGCCTATTATAATGAATCGCGCGCACTGTTCGGCCGCAGTCGCATCACGGGTGTGTTCGTGATGGGCGGCGAACAGTATGACATGACGGGTGAGCGCGAGGTGGACCGCGACGAGGTGGAAATGGAGTTGCGCGTAAGAACGGGCAAGGACACCTACCTGTGCGTTTCCAACGAGCGCGCCGCAAGCGAGAACGAGTACGAATACGTGTATCTGGAGAACGGGCGCGAGGTGCGCGCCGTCTCCATTGAGGTCGCCACCGAGGGTGACGTGCGCTCCACCGAACTGGAGATCTCCGAGAACGGCGTGGAAACCGAGTACGCTTTCACGTATTTGGACGACAGGATCCTGTGCGAGTACGAGGAGAACGAGCGCGAGCACGAGATCGTGATCTTCGTGTATGCCGATCACTACCTTTACACCTTTGAGGACGGCTATACCGTGGAAATCCAAAAATAAACGTCAAAGCGGTTGCATTTTTGAGCGCCGCGTGCTATAATGAAACCAGTAGGAAGTTTTTTTCCTCTGGAGCCTTACAGAAACGAAAGGAGAAAAAATGTGAAAAGATTGCTTGCTTTACTGTTGGCCCTTCTGATGGTGGCAACGCTGCTGGTTGCCTGCAACGATGATGAAACGCCTGACGACGCACCGCCCGCCTGCACCGCACATACGGACGCGAACACCGACGGCAAATGTGACACCTGCGGCGCTGACGTGGCTGTGAAGAGCACGGGTAGTGTGATGATGGACGCGCTCACCGCGCAACTTGACGCCGCCAAGTCGATGAAACTGAACTTCGTGTTCGATATGGAACTGGGCAGTACCGTTGTGGGCTCGAACGAGGGTGACTCCTTCGGCCAGACGCTTGAAGCAGACTTGGTGCTCTCGCGCACCGAGAACGGTGTCAACCTGGTGCTCACCACCAAGACCGTGGGCAAGGGCGCGTCCGACCTGAACGCTCCCGCAACGCCTATGCTCTACCTTGTGGACAACGTACTGTACGTATACACGAGCGACGAGCAGACCTTTGAGACGGGTTATGTGAAGGTGCCGCTGGAAAACGACGAGTCTGTCGATGGCGCGAAGGCCAACCTTGCCACCATGCTCACGGAGTTGCTTGCGCAGTGCACCGAACTGCTGGACGGCATCGAGATGACCGCCGAGCAATACGCCGAGATCGGCGAGGCGCTCGTGGAACTTTTGAACGTTACGGGCAACAAGGGCAGTGTCAAACTCGACATCAAGTCCTACTACGACCGCTTCAAGAACTACGTACTGACGCTGGATCACGACACCAAGACGCTCCGCGCCGTGCTGAACGACGCCCTGGCGCTCATTGACGAGGATCTGACAGCCGACAAGTTGATCGCAAAGATCCAGGAATACGGCAGCCTCACCGTGGCGGAGGCAATGGATAAGATCGACGCCTGGCTCACCAAGGAGTATAACACCAATCTGCAGAAGATCTACGATGAGGCCCTGGCCAATGCCAAGGTCAAGGAGATGCTGAAGACGATCCTGCCCGTTCTGCAACCCGGCGATTGGGACTTCGAGGAGGAGTACGCCAAACTCGTGGCCTTCCGCCTCACCGAGCTGAAGGAGTCCGCTTTCGGCTCCGCGACGCTGTATGAGGTAGTTGTCGAGCTTGTGAGCGTCTTCGCTCCCAAGGCCGATACCGCGCCGATGCCCGCTCCCGAGGGCGGTGAGCCTGTTCCCTACACCGACGAAGACCCTGACGAGATGACTCTGCCCACGCTGGAGGAGCTGATTGCCGAGGTGAACACGATGCTTGACATGACGCTCACCGATCTTGCCGACGAGTATGAGACCGCGGCCGACATTCTGGAGTTTGTGGCAATGTGCGAGAACTTCGCACTGAACGAGTGCTACCTTTCCGCTGACGTCAGTTTCAAGGGCGTGTTTATGCTGGATACTCTGACGCTGAAGGCCGTGCTGGACGCCACGCACACGGGTCAGCAGGTAGCGGCAGAGGGCGGTGCCGTTTCGACGGTGATCTCTTCTTACAAGTTGAGCGCAACGCTCACCCTCTCGGAGATCTCCACCAGCACCGTGACGATCACGGCTCCCACCAATATCCTGGGCTGATAGCCCGAACGGGAGAACGGCGCAAGCCGTTCTCCCCTCTTTTTTCAAAAAAATTAGAATTTTTCTAAAAAATGCCAATAAAGCGGCCACCTTGTTTGTATATAGAGTGAAAGGGGCAAGAGAAATGCTCTCCCCTCTTACCATACATACCGATAAGGAGGACACATCATGAGAAGAGTTTTTTTGATCGTAGGAATCGTACTTTCCGTACTGGTGACGGCCGTGTTGATCGGCGGCGGCGCGCTGGTGGTTAACGCGCTGGAGGACGCATGGGAGGACGGTGTGAACGTAAGAGAGATCGGCGTGGACGGCGCGGTTCACCGCTACGTGGTGGACGAACTGGATCTGAACGAGTGGGGACGCGAGCCCTGCCCCGACTGCCGCGAACGCGACTGCGACGGCGGTTATGATTGTGACCGTTACGACCGTTACGACTGATCCGTATCGCTTGGCGCCGTGCCCGAGGGCACGGCGCCTTTTGCTTAATAAAAGTTTCTTTTTTGGCAAGAAAAGTCCTTGTTCCGCGTGTGCTAAGATGTTACAATAAAATCAGTAGATTTTTTTACGGAGGTCACTATGAACGCAAAGCATTGGATCACCGCGCCCGTGGATATGGGCGGCGCGGCGATGGAATTTCGCAAGCAATTCGACCTGGACGGCAAAGTAGAAAGTGCCACGCTGTCCGTGAGCGCTATGGGCGTGTACGCCCTGTATCTCAACGGCAAGCGCCTGACCGAGCACGGCCTGCTTACCCCCGGATTTACGGGCTACCGCAACCACGTACAGTACCAGACCTATGACGTCTCCGCCCTGCTTGGCGCCTCCAACCGCCTCACGATCGCCGCCGCACCCGGTTGGGCAGTGGGCAATATGGGCTATCAGGGCAGAAAGCAGAATTTCTCCGACGTGGTGTGTGTGATCGGCGAACTGACCGTCAAGATGAAGAACGGCGTGTCGCGCCGCATCGTGACCAATTCGAGTTTTGACGTTTACACCTCGCCCGTGACCTATTCCGACATTTATATGGGCGAGACCGTGGACCTTTGCCACCGTCCGCGTCTTGTGGGCAAGGCCTTGACCACCGAGGTACAGACAAAACTCGTGCCCCAGGTGGGTGAGCCGATCATCGAGCAGGAGCGCGTAGCCGCCGCCGATCTGATCGTGACTCCCAAGGGTGAGCGCGTGATCGACTTCGGACAGAATATGACGGGCTGGGTCGAACTCCGTGCGCGCGGTGCGCGCGGCGAGCGCGTGTCCTACACCTTTGCCGAGGTGCTGGACAAGGACGGCAACTTCTACAACGACAACTTCCGTGCCGCCAAGGGCGAGAACATGACCTTTGTCCTGGACGGGCACGAGCGTATCCTGAAGCCCACCTTCACCTTCCAGGGCTTCCGTTACATTCGCCTGGACGAGTTTCCCGACTGTGAGATCGACCTCGCGGACTTCACCGCTGTGGCGGTCTATTCCGACATTCGCCGCACGGGCACGTTTGAGTGCGGCAACGAGAAGGTGAATCAACTCTACCGCAACACGATCTGGGGTCAGCGCAGTAACTATCTGGATATCCCCACCGACTGTCCGCAGCGCGACGAGCGCCTGGGCTGGACGGCGGACACCCAGGTCTTCTGCCGCACGGCCGCGATCAACTACGACGTGCGCCGCTTCTTTGACAAGTGGCTCATGGACCTGCGTGCCGAGCAGGAGAGCGACGGCGCCGTGCGCGGCGTGGTGCCCTCTCCCTTCATCGACGGCACCTATAACACGCGCATTTCCTCGGTGTGGGGCGACTCCGCCACGGTCGTGCCGTGGGAGATGTATATGGCCTACGGCGACAAGAAGATCCTTGCCGAGAACTTCGATATGATGAAGAAGTGGGTGGGCTTTTTGCGCGGCGCAGGCACGGAGGAGTTCCTGTGGCTCGGCGGCAACCATTACGGCGACTGGCTGGCAATGGACGCGGGCGGTGACTACTACCACGGCGCCACCTCCTACGATATGATCGCCACGGCCTATTTTGCCTACTCCTGCTCGCTGGTCATCAAGGCGGGCGAGGTACTGGGCGAGAACGTGGACGAATACCGCACGTTGTTGCAGAACGTCCGCGCGGCCTTCCGCGCCTACTTCACCGAGAACGGACTGCCCCGTGACGAGGTGGAAATGACCTTCCGCAAGCCGGCCACCGACTACGGCGATATTCTCCCGAATCACCCCAAGACGCAGACGGGCATCGTGCTGATGCTGGCGTTTGGTCTGTACGAGAGCGAAAAGGAGCGCGTGGCGCTGATCGAACTGCTCTGCGACCTGATCGAACAGAACGATGGCCTCATGGCCACGGGCTTTGTGGGCACGCCGCTGCTTCTGCACGTACTGTCGCAAAACGGAAAGGTGGACGTGGCCTACCGCTTGTTGCTTGAGGAGCGTGCGCCCTCCTGGCTGTACGCCGTGAATCACGGCGCGACCACCATCTGGGAGCACTGGAACAGCCAGAAAGAGGACGGCAGTTTCTGGAGCACCGATATGAACTCCTTTAACCACTACGCCTACGGCGCCGTATGCGATTGGCTCTACAGCGTGGTCTGCGGTGTGACCCCCGTAAAGGCGGGCTACCGCCACGTGAAATTGGCACCGATGCCCTCCCCTGACCTTGGCCGCGCGCGTTGCGCCATTGATACCGTGAGCGGCAAGATCGAGAGTTCGTGGTACTACCGCGACGGCACGATCCGCTTTGAGTTTACGGTGCCCGCAGGCGTCACCGCCGACATTATCCTGCCCAACGGTACGAGAAAAACCGTAGGGGGCGGCAGATACGTGTTTGTCTGCAAGGCATAAAAAAAGCCCACCGCGCTAAGGGTGATGTTCTTAGCGGAGAATTTACACTTTGGCAAAAGTGCAAGCATTGCATTTGACTGGTCAAATGCTGATATGGGCTAAGCCCAAACCCTTATTACAAGCAGAAAGAGAGAACAAAACGGGGTAATCCGTAATGTCCTCTCTTTTCTGTTGGTGAAGTTTTTGCTAACGCAAAAGTGAAGTTGCTGCGCAGTGAAGTTTGTGCTACGCACAAATGAAGTTAAGTTTGCCCACTTTGCCGAAGGCAAAACTTCACTATCCGTAGGATAACTTCACTTACGCAGTAAACTTCACTTGCCCGTAAGGGCAAACTTAACTATGCGTGTTCTCCGTTAAGGATAACACGCATA